>NZ_JBGCCM010000015.1:0-256784 GCF_041262085.1 Catenulispora sp. GAS73 | reverse complement strand
TAGACAGTCCAAAACCCTAGATCGGACACGGCGTGCACGCGCGCAACCCCACCCAAACAACCCACACATAAGTCAGAGGCGCCTAAAAATCGCCTTTAAAGCCACAGATCGACCGCAACTCGCGCAGCGGCCGGCGCCAGCCCCCAGACCCAGCCCCCACAGCCCCCAGATCCAGCACCCGGCTCCACCCCCCCAGCCCCAACCCCCTACTCCCCAAACAACTCCCCCAACGCCCGCTCAACAACCGCAACCTCCGGCGTCGCACAAACCCACCCCGCCGCCCGCATAGCCGCCAAGAACTCCGCCTCCGGCGCGAACCCATACTCGCCGAGGTAGTAAGCCAGCGCGTCGTTCCACACCCACGTCCCATCCGTGCGGAAGTTCATCGGCACCACCTCCCCGCGCGTCGGCTCCACGAAGTCCGGCTCCGTCGCCGTCGTCATCAGCAGCGCGGTGCCCGCCGCCAGGTACGCCAGCGGCTCCGTGCGTTCCGCCGGCGTCAGCCGCGGGTGGTTCGGGAGGTAGTACGGCACACCGTCGGTGGCACCGTCGAAAACTTTGGCAATGCGGGTCGTGCTCGGCGTGCTCAGCGTATTCGGCGTGCTCGGCGTATCCGGCATAGTCGTCGCGACTCCAGTTCTTCCTACTACTCCGCCTACTCCGCTACCGGAGGAGGCATCCAGCTGAGAATAGTCGGCCAATAGTGCTCCATGATCACCGAAATCGCAGCGTTCAGCGGCGGCGCAGCCGGCCGCAGCTCACCGTCATACGTCAGCAGCGCCTGGATCGTCGTCGCAGCGGCTGAGCCCGCGGGCAGCTCCGTATGCAGCTGTTCCAACGACATCCGCAGCACCGGCGTCATCGGCGACGTGTCGCGCACGATCAGCGTCAGCGGCGTCGGCACATCGTGCCCCGACAGCCGTTGCAGCACCACAGCCTTCTTACTGAAGTCCAGCCGCTCCCCGGCGTTCAGATACAGCCCAGCGAACAGCGCCTCGCGATCAGCCACCGTCATGGCGTCCGGTGCCGGGTGGAAGCGGCTCGCGGTCCAGTCCAGGGAGTCCATCAGCTCCCTGCGGTCCTCCGGCGGGAAGCCGAGGTCGGTGAGGCGGCTGTCGACGAAGGTCCTGAAGCGCGCGTACGTCACCTGCCGGTTCACCTCCGTCGGTTCCGGGTCCGGCGGCGGATTGTCGTGCCGCGCCTGGTCGCCGAGCCAGGCCGGCAGGGCGATCGCCCGCTGCCGGCTCGGGTCGGGCCGGAAGTGGATGTTCGCCGGGGCGACGAAGCCGTTGTCGGTCATCGTGGTCCCGGCCAGGTGCCGGTCGTGGTGGATCAGCGACAGGAAGATCTGCACGGTCCCGGGATCCTGGGTCGCCAGGTTAGCGAACAGCGCCGGCAGCGCCTTGTCGATCGTCAGGTGCTGGTTGCCGAACCGGTCGCTGCCGCCGACGCGCACGATGTCCCCGGTGAAGTGCCCGAACATCAGCGACGTGTTGTGGAACAGCATCCGCTGGTTGCCGTTCGGCTTGACCGACGGCTCCGGAACGGCACCGGGCTCGGAGTGCGACAGCCGCTCGGGAAAGCCCTCGGCGACGTCCAGCCGGTTCATGTGGCGCGGCAGAAGCCGGATCGAGCCCAGATGCGGCTGGCCGTCCACCAGCGTCACGGGCCGGGCCAGCATCGAGCCCGAACGGTTGTCACGGACCCAGACCTGCTGCCCGCCCTCCAGCCTGGTCGTGATGTCCGCTAGCGACTGTTCCTCCGGCGTCGGAACTCCGTCGAGAGTGAAGGCCACGGCTGTGGAGTCGTGATCGTGAGCTGCGTTTTGATCGTGCGGCGGCGTCCCACCGTCGGGCGCCGCCTGCGAACCATCAGCCTCATGCCGGGTGAAAGCCAGCTGATGCAACGCTTCCCGGATATCGCCACGATCGGCCGGAACATGTTCCGCCAACGTCGTGATCGTCCCCGGATCAAGAAGCCCCGACAGTGTCTTGCGCATCGCGTTCATGTGCTGGTCGATCAAGTGCCGCTCGAACAGCGAGTCGTTCGTGGCGAGCACGCCGGCGAGCGTCCGCAACGGCTCGTGTGCGGCCTCGGGCCAGTCCTTGATCTCCTCCTCGGTACGCGGCAGCGTCCGGGTGAGCAGCGTCAGCGCGGACGTGCGCCCCAGGTGCTCGTCCGGCTTCAGCTCCAGCGCGACGGCCCCCTCCGGCGTGAACCGCCGCCAAGCCCCGGTCTCCGGCTTCTTACGCAGGGGCTTCAGCTTCGGCGCGCCGTCATCGCCGTACTCGTACAGGTTCTCCGAGACGTGCGTGTTGCCGTTCCGGTCCGCCCAGGCCTTGTCGTTCGGCGCGATCACGTCGACACCCAGCGCCTTGGCCAGCTCGTGCGCGAAGCCGTTGTCGTGCATCCCGGTGTAGCAGGAGAACAACCGCACCGGCCGCTTGTCCTGCGACCAGCTCTTGTCCTGCTGGATGATCGCGGCCAGCTCCTTCACTGACAGGTGCCCGTTGCCGAGGTGCACGGCGCCCGGCGAACCGTGCAGCGCGACGGTGAAGTAGCGCCGGTCCGGGCTGGCCATCATCGCGTCGATCGCCGATTTCAGGCCGCTGTCCGGCTTGTGCTTCATGTTGCGGATCCACAGGACGTCGTCGGTGCGCGCCGCGAAGTCCTTGTCGATGCGTGCCAGCCAGTCGCCGCGCGACTTGTCGTCCGCGAAGTCGTGGCCGACGTGCACCTTGAAGCCTCCGCCCGCGCGGCGCAGCCGCAGCTCCACGATCGAGACGCGGGCGAAGGCCTGGCCGGTGGCGTTGTAGACCTCGGTGTGCTCGAACTTCTGGCGCTGTTCGTACGGCAGGGAGTCCGTGAACTTCTCGACGGCGGCGTGCAGGTCGTTGACGGCGGCCACGTGCGCGCGGTCGTCGGTCAGGCCGGCGAGGGCGTTCGCCTTGTCCTGGACGTCCTTGAAGCCGGGGTGCTGGAGGAAGGTCGTGTTCTTCCCTGAGGCCATCGAGGTCATCGCGTCGGCGACGAGCTTGGCGTCGTCCTGGTGCTGCTTGACGGTGGCGAAGTCGACGGCGTCCTCGTCGTGGGAGGCGTCGTGCGGGGCCTCGTGCAGGGCGGCGCGGAGTTCCTCGACGGTGTCGGGCATGTGGACCGGGATCAGGTCGTGCAGCTCGCCGATCCGGTCGTGCGGCAGGCCGATGGCGGTGGCGAGCTGTCGGACGTGGTCGCCGGTGACCTGGTGCCACGGCAGCGGCGTGCCGGTCGTGAGGCGGCCGATCTCGGCCAGGACGTAGTCCGCGGCCGGCGGCAGGTGCTCGGCGCGCTGGGCCCAGTCGCCGTAGAGGGCCAGGGTGCCGTCGCCGTAGCCGGTGACGCCCGCGTCGTCGGGATGGACGTCGAAGTGCTCGAAGGCGCCCTCGTGGAACTTGATCTCGTGCGGCGCCTCCTCGCCGTTGTGCACGGCGACGAAGTCGGCGCCGGTGAGCAGGTGCTGCCCGGCCTCGGTGACGTCGACGACGCCGTTGTGCCGCTCGCCGAGCTGGTGCCCGATCTCGGCGGCGTTGGTGCCGGACTCGCGGATGTCCATGCCGACCATGTCGCGCCGCAGCGTCAGGCGGAGCATGACGCGGTCGAAGCGCTCGTCGTCGTAGAGCGCGGCGCCCTCGCGGTCGGCGGCGGTGTAGAGGCCGCGGCCGAGGTGGATCCAGTCGAGCCGGTTCAGGGGCTCGATGCGACCGTTGAGGTGGGCCAGCGCGGTGCGGATGTCGACGAGACGGTAGACGGTGGTACCGGCCGGGACGGTGTGGACGGTGACCGAGTCGTCGCCGGGCCGGATGAAGGGGGCGACGAGGGGGGTGACAGTGGCGTGGGTGGGGTGCGCCGGTGGAACGGGCTGATCGGTGCGGGCTTCGTGGACGGCGTGCAGGACATGGTCGCGCGAGAGCAGGCCGGGGACGCGTTCCAGGAGCGCCGCCTCGGGGACGGTGCCCGGGGACAGGCTGATGCGCATGATGAGGCGGCGGAAGTCCTCGGGCGAAGTATCGCGGGCGAGGCTTTCCAGCTGGGTGAGCTCATCCGGAGTGAAACGGCTGAGCTCGGTGCCCGTCGCGTCATCGATCTGGATCGCGTCGAGGATCGGCTGATCATGATGCGGCTCGGGCTCGATGTGCGGTTCGGTCGGCGGCTCGTGTGCCACCACCGGCTCGTGTGCCACCACCGGAGCCAGCTCCGACTCCGGCTCCCCCCGCAACTCCCGCAGCTTCGCCGCCGGCACCCCCAGCGCCTCCGCCCCGGCGGCGTCCACGTGCACCAGCACGTCGACCGTCGTGCTGCGGGGCGCGCCGCCGCGGCCGAAGTCGAGCTTCAGCTTCACCGGGACGTGCACCGCGTACAGCCCGCCGGGCTGCCGGTCCCAGCGGGGCCGGGTCTCGGTGCTGTGCGTCTCGCTGGTCTTCTCGCGCTCCTCGGTGGCGTGGCCGACGCCGGCGCGGCCGCCGACCGTCACGCCGCTCGGGGTCACGCCGCTGACCGACAGCTGGCCCTTGGTCTCCTCCTTCGTACTGTCGGAGTGCTCGACCGTGGTGCTGACGTCGCGGTGGCTGAACGACTCGCGCTCGGCGCCCGCCTTCAGGAACGTCACGCTCTTCGGCGCCTTCAGCGTGCCCTCGACCAGGACGCCGCGCTTCATCATCAGCGTCCGCCCGCCGAGGTCCACGCCCCGGAACTCCGCGCCGCCCGGCTTGAGCACGTCGTGCAGCGAGCCGACGAAGCTGCCCTTGCTGAGCACCGCGGCGTCCTGCGGCGCGTGCCGTTGCTCCGTCCCGCCGACTTCGCGGAACAAGGTGCTGATCTTCTCCTGGCCGTGCCAGTCCAGGGCGACCGCGTGGTCCGACAGCTTCGGCCGGAGCCCGCCTGAAGCGTCAGGCGCTTCGAGCACATGCGTCTTCGGCTCGAAGACCCGCACCTCGCTCACATAACTGCCCTCGACCGACTTCTGCAACGCCTCCGGCGGCCGGTCGCCGAAGTGCAGGTTCCACAACGGATGCGACAGCCGCGTGATCGTGTACGTGTACTCGACGTCCTGCCGGTACTCGTCCACCGGCTCGCCCGAGAACCGCAGCCCCTCGGACTCCACGTCCCGCCGTGCCCGCGTCTCGACGTCGGCGGAGATGCCCGAGTGCGTTTCCGTGCCGGTGGCCGTCACGTGCGGCGTGTCGACGCCGAACGTCGCCGCGCCGGACGTGGTCTTCGACCCGCCCGAGCGCTCGCTCGACGTCACCGCGTCCGCGTTGTACATCTTCACGCCGCCGGTGGCGTTGGTGTCGTGCAGCACCGGCCGGCCGATCGGGCGGGCCTGGATCCGCAGCTCGTACCGCCCGCCGCTCTCGGTGACGATCGGGTGCGTCAGCCCGCCGTCGCTGAGCTTCCGGATCTGCGAGGCCAGCGTCGGTGTCTGGAGCAGGTCGCGGACCTGCTCGCTCAGATCGCGGTCGCCGAACGCCGCGTCGGCCTTGGCCGTCGCCTCCAGCCCCAGGCCGCCGTCCGGATGCGCGCCGACCGGACCGAACAGCATGCCGGACTTCAGCGCCGGGGACGGATCGCCCTCGCCCGGCGTCTTGAAGCCCTCGAAGACCTGCTCAGGCGGGTCGGCCGGGAAGTCGAAGTGCTCCTGCCGGTGGTGCAGCTCGCTCAGCGGAACCATGACCAGCGTCTCGCCGACCGTCTCGATCGGGCGGCCGCCCACGCCGGTGACCCGGTGCCGCACCTGCGTCCGCACCAGCGCCATCTGCACCGTCTTGGCGGTCATCAGACGCGAGGTGTTCTCGCCGCGTCCGGTGTTCGAGCCCTGAGCCGTGTCGCGCGAGTGGCTGACCGTGACGCCACCGGTGAGGCCGTCGCCCGCGCCGCCGCCGAACCCCGAACCGCCCTTGCCCTGTCGGACCTCCCGGTCGTGGTCCACGGCGGTGCCCGCCTCACCGTGGCTCTCGACGTAGACCGAGAGCGTCTTGAGCACCTGCGGCCGACCGGCCGGGGTGACGTCCCAGTGCACGCCCGGCGCGACCCGCACGCCGCCGCCGGAGAGCAGTGGCAGCTCCGCGGCGAACCGGCCGTTCCCGAACTCCGAGGCCAGATCAGGGTTCTTCTTCGCGATCTCCGCGCGCAGCGTGTCCATCCCGCCGCCGTTGACCGCCATGTGGATCGGCGTCGCGGCCAGCGGCGAGCGCTCGTGCTCGGCCAGCGGCCGCAGCGGCAGCGGCTTGCCGAGCCCGGACGTGGCCTTGACCAGGTCCGAGGACACCCACAGGTGCAGGCCGCCGGGCACCGAACCCTCGATCGGCTTCTCGGCGTGCTCCAGCTTCCAGCCGAGCCTGCCGCCGACCTCGAACAGCGTGCTGCCGCTGAGGCTGCGCGTGTACTGCCGCACGCCACCGGACACCGTCGAGCGCGACGCCTTCGTCTCCCGGCCGCTGATTGTGGCGCTGAACAGCCCGTTGCTCTTGCCGACGCCGAGCGAGGTGGTCAGGGACAGGTCCTGCTGCTTCGAGCTGCGGATCCGCGAGGTCTGCGACGCCTGGTGGATCGAGATCGGCATCAGCTTGTCGTCGACGCCGAGCGACGTCGCCTCCGCCGGTTTCAGGCCGCCGATCGACAGCCGCAGCGGCACGTCCTTGCCGGCGATCCGCAGCTTGACCGTCACGCCCTCGCCGGCCAGCGCGTCAGCGCGCTGCGCCAGGCCGGGGACGGAGACCGCGGCGACGATGCGGCGCCAGTTCTGGTGCTTGTCGTCGGTGCCGTGTAGGAACGAGCCGCTGGGATCGTCCTGGAACAGCTTGGCCAGATCCTCGGCGGCACCGTCCGGCAGGTGATCGGACAGCTTGGTGACGAGGTCCCGGTACAGCCCGTCCAGGTTCGAGATCTTCTTGACCTGGCCGAGCGGCAGGTCGTGCGCCGTCATCAGGTGCGGGTCGAGGCGGTCGGCGCCCTCAGCCGCCGTCATGCGTTCCGGCGTCCCGTCCGCGCTGATCAGCCGCGCGTGATCGGCGGTGCGCAGCCGGACCCAGGCCGTCGCGTCCGGCACCGTGATGCGCTCGGTCTGGTCGCCGATGCCGATGTGCAGTTCGAGCTTGGACTCCAGCTGGTAGGACGCGTTCTCATCCTCCGCGCGCGTCGTCCGGGTGACCGTGAACGCCGATTCCAGGCTGGCGGTCTCGGTGCGCGTGCTGTTGCCGCTGCCGGTGATACCGACGCTGGCCGAGCCCTCGGGAGACTTGGCGGTACCGGCCAGGCTGGACGGCAGGCCGCCGCCGCGCCCGGTGCTGACGCCCTGCTTCACGGTGTGGCGCGCGACGGTGTCCATCTTCAGGCCGGCGCGCGATGCGCTCGCCTGAGTCAGGGTCTTGGCTTCGGCGTGCGCGCCGAGCGCCAGGGTGACCGTGGCGCCGTCGCGGTCCTTGGCGGTGATCGACGTGCTGAGCCCGGCACGCCGGAGCGGGTCGGTGCTGTGCAGGGCTGCCACGTTGTGCGGCGAGGACAGCTCGCTGAAGTAGGCGTCCACATCGCTGCGGGCCTTCTCGTCGAGAGTCAGGCCCTTGGCATGCAAGCCGGTGAGGAATCCGTGCTTCAGCTCGTCGCCGTACCCGGTCCGCTCGCCGAGCAGGTGGTCGACGGAGGGGTCGTCCAGCGGCTTGGTGACGGCGTGCGGCGTCGCGTCGAAGCCCTCGGTGGCCGTCAGGTGGTCCTGGATCCGCAGCTCGACGGTGTGGGAGGGGCCGTCGGCGGCAGGCACGTCGTGGACCCAGTGGCCGGTCGCGGAATCCGTGACCTCGATGTGCACCTGGGTCTCGACGGTGTGCCGCCGAGTGCCGTCGGAGGGGTCGAGGTAGATGTCGCCGCCGAACGCCTCCGAGGAGGTCAGCTCCCGGCTGCGGATGCGGGACGTGCCGGTGTTCGCGCCGATGCTCAGCGGGCCGAAGCCGGCCTTGACGCCGCCGTCGACGGTCAGCGTGCGGCTGGTGCTGTGGCTGCCGCCGCCGTCGTCGCCGGTGCGGAACATCCGGCTCTCGTTCTTGGCGGTGGCCGCCGACTCCTCGACCGGCTCCGGAGCGGTCTTGAGCAGGGCCCTGAGGCGCACGTCGTAGGCGTGGCCGTCACGGGTCACGCGGAGCGTCAGGCCGCCGTCGGTCATCGCGCCGAAGCCCTCGCGCAGCTCGGTCGGCAGGCCGACCTCGAAGTGCAGCGGGCCGCGACCGGGGATCAGGGCTCGAAGCCGGGTCTCGATCTGCTCGTGGCCGCCGAAATCGGTCGGAGTGAACAGGCCCGGGAGCTTCTTCGCGAGCGCGCGCGAGGTCGCGATGTGCTCGGCCGGGAGGTCGTGGCCGAGGGGCGGGCGCGGGGTGTCGACGCCGTGCAGCCGGCCGTGCATCGGCCCGGCGAGGAAGTCCGGGTTCTGATAGCGGCCGTCGCCGTTGCCGGCGGCGGACAGGAGTCGCTTGAAGGAGTCGGCGGGAGTGCCGCTGTCATTCCTGAGCGGACGTAAGCGATCGCCGAGCTGTTTGTAGAAGTTCTCGGGGTCGGCCTGGCCGCTCCGGTCGTAGGACGAGTGCGCGAGCTTGGCGACCTGCATGGCGCGGCGCATGTTCCGCGTGGTGCGGGCGTCGGGGTTCGCCGGCGCGTGCTCGCCGAAGGCGTGGTAGTAGAGCAGGGCGGCGTCGCGCTCGATGGAGTGCCGGTCGGACCACGGGACGTACGCCTCGTAGCGGACTCGCGACCAGGGCGCGCGGACGAAGTCGCCGTCGTCGTGGACCAGCGCGCCGTCCAGCGCGCTCAGGCTGCCGGCCCTGCGGGCCCGCGTCGCCGCCGCCGCGAGGGTCGCCACGCCGGTCTGGACGTCGTGCTCGGGGCCGAGCAGCTGGTGGACGATGTCGGTGAAGTCAGAGAGCTGAGGTTCGCGGCGCGGATCGGTGAAGGCTGGGAACTTCTTGAGGTTGACCTCGGCGAGCTTCTTCAGGCCCTCGGGTGGAACGTAGCCGCCGAGGCTGTCGGACAGCGCCTTTGCCTGGTCGTCGGTGAGCTCGGTGCGAGGCGGCAGCGGAGTGGTGCGCGCGGGTCGCGGCGCGGAAACCGAGGTGGTGGTGGCGGTGGCGTCGCGGGATTCGAGATGGCGCGTCATCGCCGACGCGGACAACTGCTCGTGCGGGTGTGCCGCCTGGAACGAGCCGATGTCGGTGCTGAGGCGCTGGACGAACTCCAGCTGGGACTCGTCGCCCGCGCGGTGCAGGCCGAGTTGGCGGCCGAGGTTCTCCAGGTCGGAGTAGCGGATCGGCCGGTCCATCGCTGCGGTGTGCGCGGGGAGCACGTCGCGGTGCGTCTCGACCGTCTTCCACAGGGCACTGAGTTCGGTGAGGTGCGCGCCGGGTGTGGCGAAGTCGGGGTGGAAGCCGATTTCGTCGGCGACGTCGAGGACATTGGTCCACGTGCGCGCCTCGCGCTCAGTCGGCGTCCGGTCGGCGATGAACGAGTGGGGAACCGGTGTGACAGGGGAATGGGCCTGCGGATAGGCCACTCCGGGCGGCTGCTGATCACGCTCGCTGTACTGCGAGCGCAGCCGCGAACCGGACAGCACGTGAAGGGCCTGATTCACCTCGGTCCCGGCCGGCGCGTGCTGGAACATCCACTGGACGGTGTCCGGGGTGAGCACCTTGTCGAGTGCTTCGCGGGCCGTCTCCGAGACCTCGAACGCCTTCTCGCTGTCCCCGCCGGTCTGACTCATCAGATGGCGCCAGTCGTTCACGATCTTGCGGGTGACCAGGTCCGAGCCGGCCAGGGTGTCGCCGAAGGGGCCAGCGAGGGCCCTGCTCAGGACGGTCAGCGCGGGCTTGCGGCCGAGGTAGTCGTAGCCGGCGTCGAGGCGGATCGGGGTGCTGTGGACGCTGCCGTCGGGGTTCAGGTGGTGCGGCGTGAACACCCGGTACGCGCCGTCCGCCTCTTTGACCGGCCGATAGGTGCCGTCCGGGCGGCGGACCAGGGTGCTGGCGTAGGGCTTGCCGTGGCCGACGCCCCACACCACCGTGTTCGGCGCCTTCACCTCGACGCCGAGCAGGTCGGCGAGCTGTTGCGCGAAGCCGTTGTCGTGCTCGCCGGTGTTGCAGGCGATCAGCCGGATCGGGCGCGGGTCGTTCTGCCACTCCGGGGTGTGGCGGAGCAGGTTGGCCATGTCGCGCGCGGACAGGGAGGCCTTGCCGACGTGGACCTGCTGCGGCGAGCCGTGCAGGATCACCGAGAAGTGGCCGGGGTCCGCGAGCATCGTCGTGGACGTGTGCTGGGTCTGCATGTCGTGCTGGGACTGCGGGTCGCGGATCCAGATACCGCTGCCGTCGGGGCGCGCGTCGACGTACTCGGCGCGGAAGCGCTGGGCCTCGGCGGGGTGCTGGAAGGCGGCCAGGTCGCGCTTGTCGATCTCGGGGTCCGGGCCGTACTTGCGCAGCTCGTCGGACAGGCGGCGGTGGAAGCGGGAGCCCTGGATCGACGTGCGCACGTCGTCGGGCTGCAGGTGCGCGATGTTGACGTGCAGCTGACGCAGGATGCTGTGACGCTGGGGGTGTTCGGTCGCGCTGCCGGAGTGCGTGATCAGGTCGCGGAAGTCGGCCGGCGCCAGGTGCGAGACCAGCGGGCCGAGTTCGTCGAACTCGCGCAGGGTCTCGGTGGCGTCGTCGTGGAACCACTTCAGGGTTTCTGGTGGCTCCGGGTAGGGCCGCGAGTACTGCGCCTCTTCGGGGTGCTGCCGGGCGTTCTGGGCCAGGTCGTCGATGGTGAGCTTGCCGGATTCCGGACTCAGCGCGTAGGCCCGGTCGGCCATGCCGAGCGTCCAGGCCTTCGGGTCCGTGACGGTCCCGAGCTCAGGGTGCTGCGAAGCGAGCTCATCGCGGAACCCGGCCAGGTCTCGCAGCGTCAGCGGCCGGTCGGACATCCCATGGCCCGGCGTCCTGCGGTAGAGGCCGACGAGTTTCCACAGGCCGCGCTCCTGCTGGTCGGACAGGCCTCCGAGCTCCTTGCCGAGCGCCATCACGTCCACCGCGCGGTCCCAGCGCTCGTCGTGCTGCGCCGCGGAGAGCTTGAACAGCTTGCGGGACGGCGGACGCGGGCTCATCCGGCCGGCGAACTTCTCAGGGTCCTGACCCTCGGGGATCGCCTTCAGGTAGTCGAGGCGGCGCTTGTAGCCGTCCGGCGTGAGCTGGCCGCGGCGCGTCAGAGCGGTGTGGTCGGCGAGCAGGCCGTTCAGGTGCGCGTCGTGATAGTTGCCCTCGCTGCCGTTGCGATACTCGGTGAGGTCGCGCAGCGCCTTGGGCGCCCACAGCGGATCGGTGCGGCTGTCGCCGGGCGAGGTGAAGTGCAGCAGGTCGAGGACCTTGTCGGCCTGGCGGATCTGCTCCGCCGAGGCCAGGCGGGCCTGGCCGAACAGCATCTTGTGGACGCGGGAGATGTCGCGGGCGTCCTCGGCGGAGACGTCCCTGAGGCCGGCGCCGGTCAGGTCCCGGTGCAGCTCGTCGTCGGGCGGGATCCGGAAGTCGTGGCCGACCGCGGTGTGGACGGTGCCGTTCGGGAACAGGCCGCTCTCATGCAGATAGGTCTTGACCGAGCGCGGGACCGACTGGTTCCGGCCGATCGGGTCGCCCTTCTTCGACGGCGTCTGGAAGTGGCCCGAGACGACGATGTCAGGCTTCGGATACCGGTCGCTCGGCCAGGTCTCGTGCATGGTGTGCAGGACCGCGTGCCAGACCTGGTCCCGGTGCTCGGGCGCGGCCTTGTCGACGATGTCCATGACCGACGGCAGGTGGAGCACGCCTTCGCGGTTGGCCGCCTCGCGGTGCAGGATCGCGACCGCGGCCTTGACGGTCTGCTCAGGGTCCAGATGGACGGGGGCATGCTCGGGCGTGTGCCCGGTCGCGGGCTTCGGGGCGCTGTCGCTGAGCCAGCTCGACTCCGAGCCGGCCTCCAGGTGCTCCTTGGTGATGGTCCGGAACCACTGGCGAGCGCCCATCCAGTCCTCGGGCGCCCCGGCCGAGCGGGCCAGCGCGTCGAAGTGCCAGAAGGTCGGGCCGGTGCGGGCGATGACCTCGGTGCGGACGTCGCGGCTGGTGAATCGGGACGTCTCCTGGTCGGGCCGGGCGATCGGGATGTGCTCGGGTTTGCCCCGGGCGGCGTTCTCGGTGAGCGTGTCGACCAGGGTTTTGGCGTAGCGCTGCTTCAGGCTGGCGCGGTAGTCGTGCACGATCCGGTTGCCCGGCGGCGCGACGAACGCCGAGTTGTTGATGCTGGTGCCCATCTTGGAGATGCCGAACTGCTGGTGCTCGGTGTCGGCCTCGATCTCCGCGACCCGCTCGCCGAGCTTCTCGGTGGCCCGGTTGTCGCCGTCGGTGTAGACGCCGCCGAAGCGGTGCAGGATGTCCAGGCGGAGCAGGTCGCTGGCGCCGGCGTAGCCGGATCCGGTGGTGCGGGCGCGTTCGGTGGCGATCTCGGCGTGCAGCTCGGCTCGGTCGGAGCCGGCGAAGACCTCGTCGACGCTGGCGAGCTTGACGTGCTGGGTGCCGGCCCAGTCCAGCATCTGCTGGATCTGTTCCTGGCGGGGCGTGCGCGGGGCGTTCTCGTCGAGCGTGCGGAGTTCGTTGATCTCGCCGCGCGGCACGTCGGTCCACAGCACGGCGGTGAAGCCGCTCTTGTCGGCGTTGGACCCCATGGTCTTCATGAAGTTCTCGCGGTCGCCGCCGTCGGCGTGCAGGGGGCCGCCGAGCCAGATGCTGTGCAGGATCTTGGGGATCCGGGGCGGGTCGTGCGGGGTGCCGGGGCCGCTGAAGAGGGTGTCGAGGTCGTGCGGCGGGCCGTCCGGCCGGGC
Organism: Catenulispora sp. GAS73; assembly: GCF_041262085.1. NCBI lineage: Bacteria > Bacillati > Actinomycetota > Actinomycetes > Catenulisporales > Catenulisporaceae > Catenulispora > Catenulispora sp. GAS73. The sequence goes on along the minus strand of NZ_JBGCCM010000015.1, from coordinate 243,889 downwards.
CAGGTCTACGGCATCGAAGAACCTTGATTGGTTCGCCGTCGGCAGGTTGTCGAGGTGCAGGCCGGTGAGGAAGGTGGGCTTGTCGGGGACGGTGCGGATGCCCAGGACGTCCGGGCCGGCGGTGTGCTCGAAGCCGTCGGGGGTCGGGAGCGCGGTGCCGTGCGGGCGGCCGGCGCGCTGCATCAGGTTCGCGGCGTCCGGGGACGGGTTGTGCGGGGTGGCCGGGCGCGGCGTGGCGGTGTGGGCGTCGACGCCGAGGCCGGTGTCCGTGTGTTCGTGTCCCGCGCCGCCGGCGAGGCGGTGCAGGGCGTTGCTGACGGAGCCGGTGGGGCGGCGGGTGACGGCGCCGTGGCCGCCGCGTGAGGAGACCGGGACGCGGGAGCGGCGGGTGCCGCCGGAGCCGGTGGTGGTGTGGGGTTTTCCGGTGGCGTCCGACGGGGTGCTGTGGCGCGGCTTGCCGGACGGTTTCGATTCCGGGCGCAGGGCGCGGTAGTGGTTGCGGCCGTCCTCGGTGGTGACGCGGTGGATGTAGACCCGCTTGGGGCTGTCGCCGTTGAGGTGGAAGGCGGGCTTGTCGTCGCTGACCACGACGACGTCCAGGCCGAGAGTGTGGGCGACGGCCTGGAGCATCTCGCCGCCGAGGGGGGTCTCGGCCAGGGTGCGCTCGCGGATCGCGTAGTCGAGGAGGTCGCGGTGCTGCGGGAGGTCGCCGCCGGCTTCGACCTTCGCCTTGGCGTAGGCGGTGAGTTGGGCCATGCCTTTGTCGCCGTCGGTGGAGTAGTGGCTCTCCAGGGCTGACAGGACGGTCGCAGGGTCCTGGTTCAGGCGGTGGGACAGCTCTCGGACCGGGTCCGTGATCCGCGGTCGTGGCGAGGCGGCCAGGTCGAGGGCGTCGATGTGCGAGCTCGACGAGGCCTTCGGGGTGCCGAGGCGGTCCAGGACGGTGCGGGCGCCGTCGGGGGAGAGCTCGCCGAGCAGGACGGCGGAGCCGGGGCGGGTGTCAGTGCTCTTGGACGCCACTTGGTCGGCGACGCGGTTGCGGAACTCGCGCATGTCGCCGGGGTCGTTCAGGTTCAGGCCGTCGGCGTGGACGCTCTTCTTGGCCACGCCCTGACTGAGCGCCGAGTCGGCGAGGGAGGCGACGGTGCAGTCGCCCTCGCCGGCGACCTCCTTGGAGACGAACTTCTCGCCGCCGTTGCCGAGCGCGACGCGGACTTCCGGCGGTTCGCCGCCGACGATCGGCTCGCCGGTGGTCTGGCGCGGGTCGTAGACGGCGCCGAGGTGCTCGACGGTGCCGTCCGGGTGGACCATGCGGAAGCCGCTGCCGCCGTCGCTGCCGGGGACGCGGATCGAGCCGTAGGGGCCGGTCTCGACGGCGCCGTGCGGGACGACGATGTCCACGCCCTTGGCGGCGGCGAGGCTGCGGATGCCGTCCAGCTGGGCCGGGGGGACGTCTTCGAGCACTGTGATGCGCGGCTTCGGGGCGCCTTCGGGCTGGTTCTCCAGGGCCTTGTCGATGACCGGGGCGAGGCGCTCGTGGATCGGCGGGGTGTTCTCGGGGTGGGTGACGTTGGGGTCGCCGTACCAGACGGTTCTGCTGCCGTCGGACGCTCCGGGCTGGCGGCGGACGGTGAAGGAGAAGTCGTTGGTGCCGGTCTTGTCGTCGGCGTAGGCGGTTTTGGGGCGGACCCAGCTGTCGCCGTTGAGGAAGTCCTCGTTCATGTGGAAGTCGTCGAACGGCTTGACCTTGACGCCGGGGGCGTGGTGCAGGCCGCCCATCGCGGCGCCGAGGGCTGCGCCCTGCAGCAGGCTCAGGCCGTCGATCGGCTGGCCGTTGATGCCGTCCATGATCAGCGAGGTCACGGTGTTGTTGGCGACCTGGGTGGCCATGTTGGCCCACTTCGGCGGGGCCCAGACGAGCTTGGAGGCGTCGGTCACGCCGGCCTCGGCGCTCTTGAAGAACTTGGGGGCGCCCTTCATCAGGGCGCCGGTGAGCGCGCCGTCGACCGCGCCGCCGATGGCGCCCATCTCGATGGTGTTCAGCGACAGGTTGCTGTCGAAGCCGGCGCGGTCGCGCTTGATGAGGACCTGGTAGCCCTGGACCGCGAGGTCGCCGGCCTCCATCATCGCGGTGTTGGTGACGACCTTCTCGACCATCTGGGTCAGCAGCTTGGGCACGGTGGTGCGGATCGCGGCGATGCCGGCCTCGGCGATGGCCATGGTCGCGCCGAAGGTCTCGGGGGCGTTGGCGATGGCCTCGGCGATCATCGGGGCCATGATCGCCATGTTGATGACGGCGGTGCCCTTGCTGTACTCGCACTGCAGGGCGGCGTCGTGGATCTCCACGGCCATCGCGCGGGCGCCGTCGGACATGCCGGGCATGCCGTTGTTGACGACGTCGCGGAGGTTGTCGGTGTACTGCGTCATCGCCGGGCCGGAGTTGGAGACGTTGGCCCGGCGGACGGTGTCGACCATGTTGGAGTTGACGTCGTCGATGCGGTTGCTGAAGTTACCGACCTGCTCGCCGAACTTGGCGATCTTGTCCTCGTCGGCGTCCGGCCATTCGGAGCCGGCGAGTTTGAACAGCCAGCGGAGCGGCTCGGGGAGGTCGATGCCCATGTCAGGGTTCTGGGTGGGGGGTGGTGTGGGGGATGCCGGTGCCTGAGCCGCTGCCGGTGCCGGTGCTCGGCGGGAGGCCGAGGCCGGAGCCGAGGTTGGTGACGCCGCGCAGCGAGGCGTCGTCGGTCGCGCGGTAGTCGGCGGCCATCTTGACCATGCCCAGGCTGATGCCCTGGACGCCGTCGCGTGCGTCGCGGACGTTGTCGGCGAGGTTGCGGACCTGCGTGACGTAGTTCTCGCGGAAGCCCCGGCTGAAGTCGTCGTTGCCGATGCCGATGTCCCCGGCGAGCAGGGCGTAGAGCTCGTCGTGGACGGAGGACATGTCGGCGACGTGGCCGTCGAAGGCCTTGCCGTGCCGCTCCAGGTCGTCGGGATCAGCCTGGATCTCGGTCATGACGGACCCCCACGCAGGAACTCGGAGATGTCGAACTTGCCGGCCATGATGTCCTCGAAAGGCAGCACAGCACCCTCCCGCACCGGCGCCATCGCCTCAGCGACCTGCGCCGCATACTCAGCCCGCGCCGCCGCGACGGTGTCGAGCAGCATGCGCGAAAGCTCGGCCGGCGCCATGTCGCGATATGCGGTGGTGTGAAAGGTGAGCTCGGTCACCGCGCCGCCGGCCCCCAACCCCACGCTCACCGACCGATCCCGCGACCGCACACTGACCGCGAGCTCCGCCACCCGCCGCTGCGCATCGGCGATAACCGCCATCCGCCGCTCGGAGTCGGCGACCAGCTCCGCGAGCTTCGCCCGGTCGAACGCCAGGCTCGGATGGCCCGGGGGGACTTGGTCGGCGGCGGTCATGGGCGGCCTTCGGTGGGGAGGGGGAGTTCGGGCGGGAGCTCAGCTATGCCCGGCGAAACCAGGAGCTGGTCGCGGGCGCTGGCGGGGCAAGAGTAGCTGCGCTCGGCGCGGCGAGCAGATGGTGATGCCTGGTACGCGCCGACGCTGAGGTTGTCGCAGGGAACTGGTGCGGGCTGCGGCTGCGCGGCGTTTCTGGTGGGGCGCGAGCGGCTGGGTTCGGCGAGGTGAGCGGATGGCGAGTAGCAGCAGGCTGCGGTGTGCGGCTGGTGCTTCGGCACGAGCGGCAATGCCCGGTGTGAGCAGCCGGCGCGGCTCGCGCGGAGGGACGGTGAGGCTTGCGGCGCGGGCGCCATGGCGCGCGAGCGGCCGGGCTCGCCGAGGTGAGCAGATGGCGAGCAGCAGCGGGTTGCGGCGTGCGGCTGGTGCTTCGGCGCGCGTGGCAACTCCTGGTGTGAACAGCCGGGCTCGCCGCGGTGAGCCGATGGCGAGTGGCAGCAGGCTGCGGTGTGCGGTCGGTGCTTCGGCGCGCGCGGCGAGCCCGGGTGTGAGCAGCGGGCGAGGCTCGCGCGGACGGACGGTGAGGCTTGCGGCGCGGGCGCCATGGCGCGCGAGCGGCCGGGCTCGCCGCGGTGAGCAGATCGCGAGCAGTAGCAGGCTGCGGTGTGCGGTCGGTGCTTCGGCGCGCGCGGCAACTCCGGGTGTGAGCAGCCGGCGAGGCTCGCGCGGAGAGCTGGTGCGCGTTGCGGCCTGGGCGCCGTACCGCGTGCCGCGTGTGCGGCGTGCGGGCACGCCGGGGTCGCGGCCCGGGTGGGGGCCGGGCCGCGGGTCGGGGTGCGGGTCATCGGCGGGGGGTGGGGTCGGGGAGGGTGCCGAGGGTGCCGCCGGGGGCGTCGCTGTGGGCGCCCCAGACTTCTTCGTCTTCGGTGAGCCAGGTGTTGTGTTCGCGTTCTTTGTTCTGGCCGGGGGCTCCGCTGCCCATGCCGCCCATGCCGCCCATCGGGGGCATGGCGCCGGTGGCGCCTTCGGTGTTGCGGGCTGCGGCTGCTTCGTCGGCTGCGGTTTTGGCGGCCAGGTCGGCGGCGTTGGGGTCCAGGGTGGTGGGGCCGTTGGTGCCGGTGAAGTTGCCGGCGCTGCCGGGGCCGGAGCCGGGGCCTCCTGGGCCGAGGCTGCCCAGGGCGCCGGGGCCGAAGCCTCCGCTGCCGAAGGTGCTGCTGCCGCCTCCGCCGCCGCCGGTGCTGAAACCGTCGCGGGGGAGGGAGGAGAACTCGGACTGCGGGGGACGGATGCCGGACAGGAGGCTGTTCGGGGGTGGGGTGAAGGTGTCGCCGCCGCCGAACTTGCCGGAGCCGCCGAGGCCACCGCCGCCCAGGCCGCCTCCGCCAAGGCCGCCACCGAGGCCGCCGCCTCCGCCGAAGCTTCCGGAGCCGCCGCCGCTGCCGCCGCCGAAGTTGCCCAGGCCGCCGCCTCCGCCGAGGCCGCCGCCACCGCTCCCGCCGCCGAAGCTGCCGGAGCCTCCGCCGCCGAGCAGGTTCTTGTTGCCGCCGAGGCCGCCGCCCAGACCGCCGCCTCCGCCGCCGAAGTTGCCCGAGCCGCCGCCTCCGCCGCCGCCAAGGTTGCCGCCGCCACCTCCACCGAGGTCGCCGCCTCCGCCTCCGCCGCCGCCACCTCCGCCTCCATCGCCGCCGCCGTTGCCACCCCCGCCGTTGCCACCGCCCCCGTCGGGGCCGGCGGTGATGTTCGGGTCCTTGTACTTCGCGTTCGTGATGTTGAAGAAGACCATGGCTACTCGTTGAGTGCGGTCAGCGCCGCGTCGTAGGCCTGCACCATCGCGTCGCCGGCGCCGAGCATCGTGCCGGTGTAGCTCAGGTCTCCGCTCAGCGTCACCGGGGTGTTCCGGTCGTGGCCGTCCTCGTAGGTGGAGCCGGACCAGATGAACGCCGCCGCGTCCCCCATCGCCTGGTTCATGTGCGCGATGTGCAGCAGGTTGTTCGGGCCCGCCTCGTTGTACTTGTGCATCTCCGTCGACAGCGCGGTGACGTAGTCCGTGAACGCCTTCAGCGTCGTCTTGAACGCGTCGGCCGCCGGCCCCTTCCAGCTCTGCAGAATGCTGTCGCGAGCGGCGTTGACCGCGGTCACGTAGTTGTCGAGCATCGTGCGGATGGTCAGGATCGCGTAATGCGCCGTCTCCAGCGTCAGCGGCTTGGCCCAGGTCCCCTCCGGCGGCAGTGCGCCGTACGAGCCGTCGCCGCAGCCGCCGACGATCGCCGTGATGGCCTGGTTCCACGTGTAGCCCGCGAAGCCCTTACCGGTGGACGGCGCCGTGGTGTCGTCGTGCCGGTCGCTGGAGCCGGGTGGGTTGCCGACCGTGACGCTCAGCGTGTAGCTGCAGTTCGAGCTGGAGCTGGTGGACGTCGTGCTGGTGACCTTCGGCGGCGGCGGCGCGCTCTTCTTCGGGGGCGGTGTGTATTGGTCGGCCATCACGAGCCCCCGTTTCCGTTGCCGTGGCCATTCCCGTTGCCATTGCCATTGCCATTGCCGTTCCCGTTACCGGTCCCGCCATGGTTGTTCAGGTAATTGCTCAGGTTGTCCTGCAACGCGCTGCCCAGAGCCTGCAGGTCGGTCTCGATCTGCTGGTCGCCCTTGTCGTAGTCGTCGGCGACCTTCTTCAGCGTGTCGGCCAGCATCGACACCATCGTGTGGAGGTTGCCGTCCGACATCTGCGTGCTGTTCGGGTCCTGGATCAGCTTCGTGTACATCGTCGACAGCTGCGTGTCGACGGTGTTCTTCAGGTTGTACGCGCTCGGGATGTAGCTGTCGTCCTTGGCGTAGCCGGGCAGGATCCCGACCGCGGTGACGTCCGGCCCGGCCATCGCGCTGCCCTTGCCGGAGCTGCGCCCGGCGTACAGGTCGTAGCGCAGCGGCGCGCCGGCGTAGCCGCCGGTCGCCGAACAGTCCACCAGCCACGAGGGCCCGGCGGTGAACAGCCCGCCGTCGGCGGTCAGCGTGTCCGAGAACCACTGGGCCAGGGCCCGGATGGCGTCGGCGTCGGCCGCCACGGTGCCGATGGTCGGCCCCGGGATGGCGGTGTGGGAGCCGACGTTCCAGCTGTCGCCGGAATCGGTGGTCACAACCCTCTCCTAACTCTCGCGCTCACGGACCCGCTCGGGAATCAGGGTTCTCAGTGGCCCATGGTCTGCCACCGCTTGGTGGCCGTGTTCTCGGTGTGCACGATGCTGTCGGTGATGTCGTTCAGCTTCACGCCGAAGTGCGACAGCAGCTCGTTCATCGAGTTCGCGGCGCGGTCCCAGTTCGCCTTCTGCGCCTCGTACTCGTCGCCGGCCGGGCCGGTCCACGTCGACTTCAGACGGTCGCCGTAGGACTGCAGCGCGACCAGGCGGTCCTCGATGTTCTTGCTGGCGGTGCCCAGGGTGCTGACGAGCTGGGCCATGTTGTCGGTGTTGGCGACGAAAGCCATTACGGTCTCCTAGCGGTGCGTCGGTGGTGGCTGTGCGGGAAGGGGTCGGCGTACTACAGGGTCACGAGGGCGGATCACATGCCCAGCAGAGCCCTCTGAGCCGCCGTGTAGTCGTTCCCGCCGCCGCTGATCGTCTTGACGGCGTCCACCGCCCACGCCTCGTTGTCCGCGTAGTCCTTGGCGCTCGCGCCGAGCACCTCGCGCATGGTCTCCAGCGCCTTGCAGATGTCGCCGAACTGGATCAGCCACTCGTCGAACAGCTCGCGGTACTTGGTCGCCGCGTCGCTCTGCCACTGCATCGCCTCGTGGTCGGCGCGGACCGGCGCGACGTAGGAGTTCAGATCGTCCAGGGCGGACGAGAACTCGCCAGCCGCCCGGGCCATCGCTTCGTGTTCGTGCTGGAGTGTCGGGTCCACCATCGGGGGCTCCTGTTGTCTGATCGTTCCTGGCGGTCGTCGTTGGAATCCCAGCAGCCGCCGAGGATGCCCAACAAGGGGGCGTCAGTGAGATGTTGAGCAAATGGTGAGCCACACGCGAAAGTGGTCTCATGAGAGTTCTGGTGACCGGCCTGGGCCGTCGGCGCAGCCGTACGGTCAGCGGCGGTCTGGCGATCCTCGGGTTCGAGGTGCGTGAGACCGACGCGGACGCCGATCCGCGGGTCGCGGCGGATGTGGTGCTGCTGGACTGCGGCGTGATCGACAACGAGGTGCTGGCGTACTGCCGCCGGCTGCGGCGCCGCACCCAGGCCCCGATCATCGCGGTGACGCAGCGCGTGGACCTGCAGGCCTGGTTGCGCGGTCACGAGGCGGGGATCGACGACTACGCGGTCCAGCCCTTCGGCCTGCAGGAGCTGGCCGCGCGGCTGCGGCTGGCCGTCGCGCCGGGCCGCGAACAGCCGGCGCCGCCGGTCCCGGTGGGCCCGCCGAGCCGGCTGACCGCCGGGCCGCTGGTCGTGGTCGAGGACTCGCGCGCGGTCACGGTCCACGGCACCCGCGTCGACCTGCGCCCCAAGGAGTACCAGCTGCTGGTCGCGCTGATGCGGCAGCTCGGCCGCGCGGTGCCGCGCGAGGAGCTGATCAGCGCGCTGTGGCCGGCCGGCTGGGAGGGCGCGGAGCGCTCGCTGGAGGTGCACGTGGCCTCGCTCCGGGCGAAGATCGCGCTGCCCGGGCTGATCTCCACGGTGCGCGGGGTCGGCTACCGGATGGTGACGCCGGAGTCGTTCCACCGGCTGACGGCCGCGTGAGGCGACCCGGCGTGCCCCACTCGCCGGGTCAGCCCACGTCGTGAAGAACACAGGGGCCGTTCAGGCCGTGCACTGGAGCTTGGCCGCCGAGATTCCGTAGCGCCAAGCGGTGGGGAAGTCGACGCCGTGGTCTAGCAACCGGAGTTTGACCGTGTTGCCGCCGACGTTGACCGTCCCCAGCGGGACCCACTGCCCGTGCGTCGTGTTCTGGTTCACCGTGAAACTGGTCACATAGGTGTCGGCGGCGCCCTCGGAGACCTGGTACTCCGCCGCGGTGCCGCCAGTGTCGGTGGCCTTGCCGTCCCAGGGCACGTAGACGCTCACGGCGCAGGACGCGAACCCCGCGGTACCGCTGCCGAAGGACCACAGCGCGCGGTTGCTGCCGTTGCTCGAATCGCCGGTCATCGGCATCGACTGCATCTTGCCGTTGCAGCCGTCGCTGCTCCAGCCGCCGCTGCTGTTGTCGCTCCAGCCTGATCCGGAGCCGGACCCCACGGCGTCGTAGCCGCCGCCGGGCAGGCCGGGGCAGCCCGGACCGGCCACCAACGTGACGGTCGCCGACGGCGGTCCGGACGGCGGGGCCACGGGCCCGCCGGCGGACGACGAGACCGGCGGCACCGGGGCGGACGGGACTCCGGACGCGGAGGAACTGCGCTGCGGCATGCCCGGCCCCGAGGACTGCGTGGTGCCGTGCACCGACGAACTGCCAGTGGGCTTCGGCGCGCCGGGCGCCGACGTGGACCCGGTGGTGGCGCCGGGGTACTTGGCCGTCGACTGGCCTGTCTGCCACACCCACGGGGATCCGCTGGCGGAGCTGCTGGCGTAACCGCCGTCGCCGCTGCCGGAGACCTGCTCGCCGATCAGGCCGGCGGTCGGCGCCGCCGACTTGTCCGAGGCCTTGCCCGAGCTGCCGCCGACGGTCGCGGCGACCGCGCCGCCGACCACCAGGACACCGGCGACTGCCGCCGCTATGAGGCCCTTGGAACGTCCCGACGCTCCGACCGGAGAAAGCCGCACGGTGCGCGCCCGCGGGTCGGCCGGCAGTCGGCTGCGATTGTCGGGGACTTCGAGCTCGACGTCGTCGTCCGGAACGGCTTCGCCGCCGGTGCGCGAACTGGTGACGGCGATGCTGTCGACATCGGCGTCATCGGCAACGTCATCGGCATCGGCGTCCGCACCGGGAGGCGCGATCTGGAACGGACTCGCTATCGGCCTGGTGGCGCCGGGACCGCTTGTCGCTGAGGCGCCGATCAGGTGGCCGTGCGCGGGTGGCACCTCCGGGGCCGGGTTCTCGGCGTCGGGCAGGGGAACCGTGTCGCGCTCGGTCTGGTCGTCGTCCGCCATCGGCGCTTCCTCCTCGCTGGTGTCGGGCCGATCATGGCGCTGACACGGTAGCGGGCCTAGGTGTACGGGCGTCAGCCGCGTCGAGCGCGGGTCCTTCGGGGAAGAGGTCGAGGATCGTGGCCGGGACCGGCGTCGGGGCCGCCGACGCGTAGCCGAGGCGGCCGAGGTCGTCCTTGGACGCCACCGGGAAGCGGGCGCCGGCGGCGGTCACCAGTTGAGCTACGCCGCCGGACGTCGAGGTGGCGAGCGCGCCGTCGCCCGGCCGTACCAGGACGCGGTCCGCGTGGCCGTTCGTGCCGTCGGTGGCGCTCCACGCTCCGGCGGCGTCCACGGCGGCCGCGGTGACCGACCGGATCCGGTACACCGGGGTCGCCGCCGCGTCGGTGCCCGGCGTCTCCTCGACGCACACCGCGCTCGTGCCGCTGGTGGCGCCGGTCAGGCCGGAGCCGACCGCGAGCGTCGGCAGCGCGGCGGGCAGGTCGCCCGGCAGCGCGGCGGTCACCTGGTTCTGCTCCTTGGCCGCCACCAGCCGGTTCGGGTCGAGCGGCTGCGGCGCCGGGGAGCCCCCGGCCCGCAACAACGCGGCCTGCGTCGGGGTCACCGGGGTCAGGCCCTGTGCGGTGACCACGTACTCGTAGCTGCCGCTCGCGTCCTGGTAGGTGTACAGGTCCCCGACGGTCCCCAGAGCGCCGGAAGCCGTGCGCGCACCGACGCTCAGCGGCGCGATGTCCGACCCGGCGGGCACCGCGTTGAGCCAGGCCGCTCCGACGATCGTCGGCTGCGCCGCAGCCATTTGGAAAGCCGTCATCAGGGGCAGGGGAGCCTTCAGCAGATGCCGCTTGCCGCCCCAGACCAGGTAACGCGCGCCGTTGACGCCACCGTCGTCGACGCCGACATAGCCCGCCTGGCCGTCGGCCACCTCAGTCCCCGCGACCTCCACGCCGAGTGCGGCGGAGACCTGGGCCCTGCCGTCCGCGCCGGCCGAGGAGCACACCGTCCACGGGCCGCCGACCAGCGCCGAGGGACTCGGGACGTCCGCGGGCGCGCCGATGATCCCCACCGGAGTCCCGCGCGGCACGTCCTTCAGCGCCGACGCCGGCACGGTGCGCACCGCGTACTTCGGCAGCGCCAGCATCGCCGAAGCCTGGTTGAGCACCTGGTGCAGCACGCCGCCCGTGTAAAGGTACTGATTGTAAGTACCCTGCTCCACGACCACCGACTGCCCGTCCTGCCACGAGGAATCGGCCTTCGGCGAGATCAGCCCGACCACCGCCGCCCCGCCGATCCCCAGCACCCCGGCCGCCGTCCCGAGGAACAGCCCGGCCTTCAGCCGCGCCGCCGGCGGCTGCGCGGTGCCCGCGTCCCCGCCGACCAGCCCCGCGGTCAGCCGCCGCACCATGAACTTGTGGGCCTGAAGCTCCTGCCGCCGAGTCGCCACGGCTCAGCCCGCCAGTCCGCGCGCCCAGCCGAAGGCGCCGAGCACCCCGAGCGCCAACGGCACCAGCGCGGTCAGCACGAAATACTCGGAGATGTCGGCGGCGCGCGCCGCGTACGGCGGGTCGTCGGTCTGCGGCTTCGGCCCCACCGAGGCCGCGATCAGCCCGACCACCAACGTGGCGACGGCGATCCCGGCGGTGGTGGCGACCGCGCTGTGGGTGTGCGCGGCGGCGGAGGCGCGCCAGGCGGCTCCGGCGAGCGCGAGCATGCCCGCGGTCTGCATCAGCAGCTTGAGGGCGGTCCGCGCGAACACGCGCGCTCGCAGCAAGAACGCGAGGCCGAGATCGGCGGCGGCGATCGCGCCGAGTACACCGTGTCCGGCGCTCAGAGCCGCCCCGCCGGCGGCGAGCACTCCGGTGCCGAGCAGGAAGGCGCCGATGAGCCGGTCCACCCGCGCCGAGGTCTCCCACAGGTCGGCCTGGTTCCGGGCGGGCAGGTCGACCTGGATGCGCTCGGCGGTGGCGGGCAGAGCCGGAAGCCGTTGCCCGGCAAGGCGGAACGCGAGCCTGGGGACCGCCAGGACGAAGCCGAGCCCGAGCACCGCGGCGATCACAGCGGTCTGCGACAGTGCGCGGTGGAACCCGACGCCCAGCGCCCCGGCCACGATCGTGCCGACGGCGACGATCGCCGTGGTGGCGAAGGGCTCCAGGCCGCTGGCGCCGAGCTCCGGCTCGTCCAGCACGGCGGTCCCGCTCGGCGTCCGGCGCGGTGCCGCGGCTGCTGCGGCACTGGCCTTGGCGCCCGAACCCTTTCCAGCGGCTGCCGTGTTTCCGGTCGTCCCCCCTACGACCACCGCCCCGCCACCGACCGCTGCCGCAGCGCCGGCCGACGCCAGCAGCGCGGCCGCTCCGGCCCACAGCGCGGCAGCCGATTCCGGATGCGTCACGCTGTGCGCGAAGGTGTCCGCCGCGAGCCAGCCGCCGAGCGCGGCCCAGCCGACGGCGGCGACGCCCAGCGCGGTCGCGGTCGGGCGCGATCCCATGATCCGGCCGGCGACCGCGGCGGCGATCAGGATCAGCGCCGCGAGCGCGCCGGCGATCCCGGCGCGCTGTCCGACCGGGCCCGACCCGACCGCCACGCTCGCCGTGCCGGCGGTGAGCGCCACCGCGCCGAGCACCGGTCCGGCCCAGCGTCCGGCGGTCTCTCGCAGCCGGTCCTCGCGCTCACGCACAGCGGTGGCCAGTCCGTCAACCACGTCGTCGAAGACGGCCGTCGGCGCGGTGGCCCGGCGCGGCCGCAGATACAGCGTCTCGCCGTCGAGGATCTGCAGCTCGGCCAGGGTGCGGGCGGCCGGCAGCGGCGCGCCGCCGACGCGTTGCAGCACCCAGCCGTCGTGAGCCAGGCCGGCGTCGGCCAGTTCGGGCCCGGCGAAGCTCAAGACCGCTGGTAGGAAGTCCGCCAGCGGGACGGCTGTCGGCAGGGCCAGTTCCAGCACGTTGGCGGGGGTCGCGATGGAGAGGCGGCACAGATCGGCCTCAGGCAGCGTGGCTCGGATGCTCAACGTCCCGCTCTTCTTTCCTTTGCACACCGGTCTGGACGAGTGCTCGACTATCGCGGGTCGTGTGACCAGGCCGCCAGAGGAAGCAGAGCTGACGTTGAGCATCCGTGAGTACCGGCCAGTGCCGCGTCGCCCCGCCCCGCAGTTTCCTCAAGGTGAGATCGCTTTCCAGGAGCCGCCGGCGATCCCCGAACCGGTGTCCGGAGGGCTCGGACAAGCCGTGATGGTGCTGCCGATGGCGGCCAGCAGCGGCGCCATGGCGATGATGTTCCTGCAGCCCGGCGCGCGGGCCACCAACTATCTGGCCGGCGGCATGATGGCGGTGTCCTCGCTGGGCATGGTCGGCACGCAGCTCGGCCGGGGCGGCGGCGACAAGAAGGCCAAGCTGTCCGGGGACCGCCGTGACTACCTGCGGCACCTGGACCAGAACCGGCGCCAGGTGCGCAAGCACATCGACGCGCAGATCAAGGCGCTCGCCTGGCGGCACCCGGACCCGGCGGCGCTGTGGTCGGTGGCGATGAGCGGCCGGCTGTGGGAGCGCGGCCCGGCTGACCGGGACTTCGCCGAGGTGCGGCTGGCGACCGGGCCGATGGCGCTGGCGGTGAAGATGGCGCCGCCGCAGACCAAGCCGATCGAGGACCTGGATCCGGTGTCGGCGAACGCGCTGCGGCGGTTCCTGCAGGCCTACAAGACCATTCCGGACCTGCCGATCGCCGCGAACCTGCGGGCGTTCGCGCGGGTGGCGTTCGACGGCGACGGACCGGCGACCCGGGCGGTGGTGCGGGCTCTGCTCACCCAGCTCGCGGTATTCCACAGCCCGGAGGACCTGCGGATCGCCGTGCACTGCGGCGACACCACGCGCGAGCGCTGGGAGTGGGTCAAGTGGCTGCCGCACGCTCTGCACACCTCGGAGGTCGACGCGGTCGGCCGGGTACGGCTGATCAGCGACAGCTTCGCGGACCTGGAGCGGTTGCTCTCTCCCGGCGACTTCCGGGAGCGCGGACCGCACGATCCGAGCGCGGCGCCGACCGCGCGGGAGCCGTTCACCGTCATCCTGCTGGACGGCGGCGAGCTGCCGGCCGACCACCGTGCGCTGCGCAGCGGCTATCGCAACGCCGTGCTGCTGGACCTGACCGGCGCGGCCGTCGGGCCGGACGTCCCGGTGGCGACGCTGCGCCTGCGTGCGACGCGGGAGGGCGCCGACGCGGCGCTGGCGACGGTGACCCCGGACCGGGCCGGCGGTGAGGATGTCAGCCCTCTGGGACGTGCCGCGACCTTGAGCACCGCCGAATCTTCGGCTACGGCACGGATTCTCGCCCCGTTGCGAGTCAGCGGGGCCGGGGACGCCGGCGGACGCGGCACCGGTGACATCTCCTTCACCGGCCTGCTCGGCATCCGCGACGCCCGCGCCCTCGACCCGGCGCAGGCCTGGCAGCCGCGGCCGAACCGGGAACGGCTGCGGGTCCCGCTCGGCCTCACCGAGCAGGGGCTGCCGGCCGAGCTGGACATCAAGGAGGCGGCGCAGGGCGGGACCGGGCCGCACGGCATGATCATCGGCGCCACCGGGTCCGGAAAGAGCGAGCTGCTGCGCACGCTGGTGCTGGCGATGGCGGTGCGGAACGATCCGGAGATCCTGAACTTCGTGCTCGTCGACTTCAAGGGCGGCGCGACGTTCCTGGGGCTGGACAGGCTGCCGCACACCTCGGCCGTGATCACCAACCTGGCCGACGAGCTGCCGCTGGTGAAGCGCATGTACACGGCGCTGCACGGCGAGATGGTGCGGCGGCAGGAGCTGCTGCGGGCCGCCGGGAACTACGCCTCGCTGCGCGACTACGAGGCGGCGCGGAACTCCGGGGTGCCGCTGGCGCCGATGCCGTCGCTGTTCCTGGTGGTCGACGAGTTCAGCGAACTGCTCGCCGCGCACTCGGAGTTCTTGGAACTGTTCGTGATGATCGGCCGGCTGGGGCGCTCGCTCGGCGTGCACCTGCTGCTGGCTTCGCAGAGGCTTGATGAGGGCCGGATCCACGCGCTGGAGGGCCACCTCTCGTACCGCGTGGGCCTGCGGACGTTCTCGGTGGCCGAGTCGCGGGCCGTGCTCGGCGTCGGCGACGCCTACGACCTGCCCTCGACCCCGGGCCACGGATTCCTGCGCTGCGGCACCGATCCATTGATCCGATTCCGCGCGGGATACGTGTCAGCACCATATGTCCCGCCGAAGTCCGGCGAGGAGGCTGAGGATTCGGGGCGCTATCACGTGATCCGGTACCGCTCGTCGTACCTGGCGCCGCGCGTCGCCCCGCAGACGGAGGAGGCGGAGACGGAGGCCGAGGAGGAGTTCACCAGCCCGCCGATCTCCGAGACCACGCTTCAGGTCCTGGCCTCGCGGATGCAGGGGCAGGGCCGGCCGGCGCACCGGATCTGGCTGCCGCCGCTGTCCACGCCGCCGACCCTGGACGCACTGCTGCCGGAGGCGGTCGCGGCGCTGACCGGCGGGCTGCCGAACCCGGATCCGCGGGCCACGCGGTACGGCTCGCTGGCCGCCGCCGCCAGTCCCGCGCGCGGCGTGAACGGGCCCGACGACACGCTGCTGGCCGTGCTCGGCGTCACCGACCGGCCGTTCGAGCAGCGGCACGATCCGCTGGTCGCGGACCTGGCCGGGGCGGCGGGGCACGTCGCGGTGGTCGGCGCGCCGCTGTCCGGCAAGTCGACGATGCTGCGGACGCTGATCAGCTCCCTGAGTCTGCGGTACACCCCGCGCGACGCCCAGTTCTACTGCCTGGACTTCGGCGGCGGCGGGCTCACCGCGCTGTCGGACCTGCCGCAGGTCGGCGGCGTCGCCGGGCGGCTGGAGGGGGAGAAGGTGACGCGGACCGTCGCCGAGGTGTCGATGCTGCTGGCCGAGCGCGAGCAGGCGTTCGCCGCGGCCGGGGTCGGGTCGATGGCGGAGTACCGGCGGCGCCGGCGGGCTGGGGACTTCCCGGACGATCCGTTCGGTGATGTGTTCTTGGTCATCGACGGCTGGTTCACGTTCCACCAGGATTACGAGCGACTGGAGCCGGCGATCCAGGACATCGCCGCGCGCGGGCTCGGTTTCGGCGTGCACCTGGTGATCACCGCGGCGCGCTGGACCGAGGTGCGGCCGTGGCTCCGCGACCTCATCGGGACCCGGCTGGAGCTGCGGCTCGGCGACCCGATCGACTCCGAGGTGAACGCCGCGCTGGCCAAGGAGGTGCCGGCGATCCCGGGCCGCGGCCTGACCTCGGGGCGGCTGCACTTCCTGGCGGCGCTGCCGCGCATCGACGGGGATCCGGACTCCGCGACGCTCGGCGAGGGCACGCGGGACCTGGTGCGGTACGTCACCAAGGCGCACCCCGGGCAGGCGGCGCCGCCGGTGCGGATGCTGCCGACGCTGCTGCCGGCCGCGCGGCTGGTGCAGCCGGCGTCCCGGACCGCGGTGGCGCTGGGGTGGGACGAGACGCGGTTGCAGCCGGTGCTGCACGAGTTCGCCGCCACGCCGCACCTGATGGTGTTCGGGGAGAACGAGAGCGGGAAGACGAACCTGCTGCGGCTGGTGGCCAAGGCGGTGACCGAGCGCGCAGAGCCGAAGGAAGTCAGGGTTCTGCTGGCGGACACACGGCGCCGGCTGCACGACGCGGTGCCGCCGTCGAAGCAGCTCGGGTACGCGGTGACGGCCGGCGCGTTGGAGGAGCTGCTGAAGGAGATCACGCCGGTGCTGTTGCAGCGGGTGCCGGGGCCGGATGTGGAGCCGGCGCGGTTGCCGCTGCGGGACTGGTGGAGCGGGCCGGAGCTGTACGTGGTCGTGGACGACTACGACCTGATGATCGGCAGCCGCGGGACGCCGCTCGGGCCGCTGCTGGAGCTGCTGCCGCAGTCCGCGGAGATCGGGCTGCACCTGGTGCTGGCGCGGTCCACGGCCGGTGCGGCGCGGGGGATGAGTGATCCGGTGCTGCGGCGTCTGTGGGAGCTGAGTACGCCGGGGTTGTTGCTGTCGTGCAGCAAGGACGAGGGGGTGTTCCTCGGGGACGCGCGGCCGATGCGGTTGCCGGCCGGGCGGGCGCAGTTGGTGAGCCGGCGGAGCGGGACGATGGTGGTGCAGACGGCTTGGGCCGGCGAGGACGCGGCGTGAGGCGGGTTTTGTCCTGCGGGATGTTGAGTGCGCTCGTCGCAGGACTCATCATCGTGCCGGTCGGCGGACTGCCCTCCGCGGCGGCTGACGACTGCTCGCCGTCGGTGCAGGCTGTGCCGGTGACCGCGCAGGTGCCGTGGGCGCAGACGGCTTTGCGGTTCGGGGATCTGGCGCCTTTCGTCGCCCTGACATCCGGGGCGCGGGTCAAGGTCGCGGTGGTCGATTCGGGGATCGATGTGGGCGCGCCGCAGCTGGCTGGGGCGGTGGACGTCGCGGACAGCGTGTCGCTCGTCGATCCGAAGACGTATCCGGCGACGGCCGACGCGCTCGGGCACGGGACGATGGTCGCCGGGATCATCGCGGCGCGGGCCCGGTCCGGGTCGGGGATCGTGGGGCTGGCGCCGTCGGTGGTGAGCTTGCTGTCGATCCGGACGTACAAGACGTGCGAGAGCGAGGACGCGCCGATCGCGCAGGGGATCCGGGAGGCGGTGGCGCGGGGCGCGAAGATCGTCAACGTGTCGGCGGGGAGCTCGACGAACTCGCCCGATCTGGCTTCGGCGGTGCGGGACGCTCAGGCCGCCGGGGTGTTGATCGTGGCCGCGGCGGGGAATCTCGGTGCGCAGCAGGACGGGAATCCGCCGCAGTATCCGGCTGCTTATCCGGGGGTGATCGCGGTTGCGGCGGTGGGGGCGGATCGGGCGGTGACGCCGTACTCCGAGCACGGTGCTTATGTCGGGATCGCTGCTCCCGGCGGGTCTTCGGACGCGCCGCTGCTGGGGATCGGGCCGGCGGACAACGGGACGTTGGCTTCGGGGCTGGGGACGTCTTTCGCGGCGCCGTACGTCACGGCCACCGCTGCGCTGGTGTGGAGCCGGTATCCGTCGTTGACGGCCGCGCAGGTGCGGCAGCGGTTGTATGCGACGGCTGATCGGATGGCGGCCGGGGCGCCGGATGCTCACTACGGGTGGGGGATCGTTGATCCGTATGCGGCGCTGACTTCGGTGTCGACTCCGGCGCCGGCCGCCACGCCGCCTGCTGCCGTGCCGGCTCCGCTTCCGTTCGCCGCGGCTCCGGTGAAGCAGGATTTCACCGGCCGGGCTTTGGCCGTTGGCGGAGGCGGGATACTGTCCGCCGGGGGAGTCGCCGGTGCTGCTTGGTTGGCCCGGCGCCGCAAGCGTGCCATGCAGCCGCTGGATCCCTCTGGAAAGCTCTGACCTATGGCTTGAGTCTGACTGAGTCCGACTTGAGTCTGTCCGACACGATTCTTGGGGAACGGCGTTATGTGGGGTGAGGGAACCGTCCTGGCCGGCCGGTACCAGCTGCGCCAGCGGATCGGCGGCGGGTCGATGGGCGATGTGTGGCGTGCCCTGGACACGGTGCTGGGACGCGAGGTGGCGGTCAAGATCCTGCTGCCGGCGCTGTTGGACGACGCCGGCTTCGCCGCCCGCTTCCACACTGAGGCCCGGGTGCTGGCGGCGCTGAGCCACCCCGGCATCGTGTCGGTGTTCGACTACGGCGAGGCGGACGACCCGCGCACGGCGTTCCTGGTGATGGAGCTGATCACCGGGCGCCCCCTGTCGGACCTGCTGGACGAGAGCGCCCCGCTGTCGGAGGCCACGACGCTGACGGTGGTCGCGCAGACGCTGGAGGCGCTGCAGGCGGCGCACGACCAGGGGATCGTGCACCGCGACGTGAAGCCGGCGAACCTGATGCTGCGCGGCGGCAGCGTGGTGGTGACGGACTTCGGCGTGGCGCGCACCGCGGACGCGCGCCGCCTGACGGCGGCGGACGTGGTGCTGGGCACCGCGGTGTACGCGGCGCCGGAGCAGGCGCGGCACACGGCGGTGACGGCCGCGGCGGACCAGTACGCGGTGGGGGTGATCGCGTACGAGTGCCTGACCGGCACGCCGCCCTTCGACGGCGGGACCCCGCTCGGGATCATGATGAAGCACCTGCAGGAGCCGGTGCCGCCGCTGCCGGAGACGGTGTCCGAGCCGGTGCGCGAGCTGGTGATGCGGGCGCTGGCGAAGGACCCCGAGGCGCGGTTCGCGAGCGCGCGGGAGATGGCGGAGACGGCGCGGCGGCTCGCGGCGCGCGGGGCGCGGGAGGCGGGGGTGACGCGGATCGGGAGTCCGCGGGACAGCTTTCAGGTGGGGGTGGATGTCGCGGGGGTGGCTGCGGCAGCGGCTGCCGGTGCTGCGGGGGCGCGGGTGGATGGGGACTTTCTGTCGTTCACGGTGGTGCCTCGGGGGGTTGGGGACGATGACGGGGACGGCGCGGGTGATGTGGGTGGTGATGCGGGTGGCGATGAGGGCGAGGGCGGCGTTGGCGCGGAGCTGAGCTCGGCTGGTGGTGGTGGTGGCGGTGTGGCTGCGGGATCTGTGGGGGAGGTCGCGCCGGCGTGGGCTTCGTATGCCGTGCGGCCGGAGGCGGAGGGTACGGACTGGGCTTCGTTCACGGTGAGTGGGGCCGGGGACGAGACGGTGCCGCTGCCTGATGGTGAGGCGGCGGTCGATGGGGGTGCGGGCGGCGCGGCGGCTGGCGTGGCGGCCGAGGCGAGCGGGCGGACGGCTGGGGCGCGTGGTGGGGCGGGGCGGGTAGTGCCTCAGGACTCGTTTATCGCTGGCGTAGAGGTGGACGCTGGCGACGGCGCCGGAGCTGTTGAAGCGGCGGAGGTTGGCGGGGCTGCGCGCGGAGGTTTGGGCGGTCGGTGGCGCAAGCGTGGGCAGCAGGCAGCCGGTACGCCGATCTCGGTAGACGAAAGCGAAAACCAAGCAGGCGATCCGGCCGAGCCGGGCGAGCAACAAACGGGCAGCCCGTCAGCGACTGCCGAGCCGCAGGAAACCAGCCCGGCTGATATCCCGGTCCCCGAGCCCGAGCCCGAGCCCGCGCCTGAGTCTGAGCCTGAGCCTGAGCCTGAGTCGAAGGCCGAGGCGAGCCCGCACATCGCCCCCGGTCACGCGATGCCGCTGTACTCCTTCAACGCAGGCGTCGAGCTGGATCCCGTCGATGCGGATGACGCGACTGCGGGAAGTGGTCGGGTGGTGCCGCAGGACTCGTTCACCGTCCTCGGCGCCGATGGTCCCGATGCCCCCGACTCCGACCTCCCGGATCGGCCGATGCAGCCCGGGCGGCGGCGGGCGATCGTTCTGGCGGCTGTGGGTGCGGTTGTCGTTGTGGGGATCGCGGTCGTCTATCCGCTTTCGCACGGCAAGTCGTCGACGGCTGCTGTCGTCGGGGCGACGCAGGCTACGTCTAGTGCGTCGGGCGCCGTTTCTACCTCGGATGTGAGCGTCACGTCGGTGGTGTCGGAGACGTCGACCATCGTTGTGAGTTCGTCGGTGACGAGTGCGGCTGGGAAGCCTTCGGCGACGGCTTCGGTGCCGGGGCGGTCGAGCGGTGGGGCGGGGAGTCCTACGTCGACGAGTTCGGCGGGGTCGTCGATGGCGTCGCGGCCGTCGGCGACGGCGGGGGGTACGTCCACCGCCAACGTGCCGCCTCCGCCGGTGTCGGCGTCGACGTCCGCTGCTGTGCCGCACAAGTCGGGGTACATCACCAACGTCGGGGACAGCGATGCGATCGATGTCTTCGGGACGTCGGCCGGTGCGCCGATCTTCGGTGACGGTGCGCAGCTGACCGTGGAGCCGCAGGCGGGGCGGACCGGGCAGAGCTTTCAGGCGACCGCGTTGACCTCGGGTGGGCAGGCGGTTTACGAGTTCGGCGACGGGCTGGACACCAACCAGCTGATCGACGGCGGTGGCGGCAAGGTCAGTCTGCTGCACGGCGGGGGTGCCCCGACGCAGATGTGGTGGCTGTCGCAGGATTCGAGTACGCCGAGTGGTGCGTTCTACATCAACAACCAGGGTGCCGGGCAGTGCCTGACGGACAACGGGCCGTCGAACGCGTTGTCGCTGAAGCCTTGCGTGGCCGGGAACAAGGCGCAGCAGTGGTATCTGCCGTGAGGCGGGGCGCGGTTGGGGTGGCCGGCGCGGCTGTTCAGAGGTCGTAGGGGATGCCGCGGACCGCGTGTTCGGCGTGGCCGACGACTTCCTCGACCAGCCGCCTGATGTGGCCGCCGCGGAGGCGGTAGAGGCGGGCGCGGCCGTCGGCGCGCTGCTCGACCAGGCCGCCGAGGCGGAGTTTGGCGAGGTGTTGGCTGGCCGCGGTGGGGGTGCAGCCGGCGGTCTCGGCCAGGGCGCTGACGCCGAGTTCGCCGTCGCGCAGGGCCCAGAGCAGGCGCAGGCGGCTGGGTTCGGCCAGCAGATCCAGGAAGCCGACGGCGGTGTCCACGACCGGGTCCGGCAGGGTGCGCTCGGCGGAGTCGGCGTGGTCCGGGTGATGGTGGTCGGGGCCGGAGCCGGCCGAGTTGTCGGCGTGGGAGCCGGGACCGCTGGCGGCCGAGGCGGCACGGGAGCCGGAAAAGTCAGCAGAGTCGCCGGCAGAGTCGTCGGCGTGGGAGTCGGGCTGCTCGCCTGGCTGGGGCATGGAGGCCATCCTCTCACCTGCGCGGACGGCTCGGCGCGCCGCATGTTCAAGCCCGCTGCCGCAGAACCCCGCCATCGAAGAACCCGCCGCCGCAGGACGGGCCCCGCGCCGAAGCAGCCGGAACGGGACCCTGGCCGCGGGCTCAGCCCGTCGGCTCGAACTCCTCGGCCTTCACCCCCGCGACGAAGGCCGCCCACTCCGTGCGCGAGTACACGATCACCTCGGCGTCGGGGCGGCGGGAGTGGCGCACACCGACCGAGCCGTCGGCCAGCATCGCGACCTCCACGCAGTTGGTGGCGCCGTTGCTGTGGCTGCTCTTGCGCCACGCGGCGCCGGTCAGGAGGGTCTCGTGCGGGGCGGCTCCGTTCTCAGGGGTCGAATTCGGCGTTGCGCTGGTGCTCAACTAGCTCTCCATCTTCGTCAGCAGGTCGGCGAGCCAGAGCGCCGACCGTTCGGGGGAAAGCGCCGCGGCACGCAGCTGGTCGAACACCGACGCGTAATTGCGCACCTCGTCGACGGTCTCCAAGAAATGCGTTCGCGTCAGGTTGTCCAGGCATACCACGTCGTGTTCCAGAGGATTGTCAAAGCCTACAATCGCGAAGGGTTCGTCAAGTCCTGAATATGCCCCGGCCGAATGGGTGATGATCTGGATGATGATATTCGGGCGGCGGGATTCCTCGATGACGCGTTCGATCTGACCTCGCATCACCTCGCGTCCTCCCACCCGCTGGCGCAGCGCGCCCTCGTGCATCACCACGCGCAGCCGCAGCGGATCCGCGCCGCCGAGCATCCGCTGCCGGGTGCGGCGCACGGCCACCAGCGCGTCGACGTCGAGTGGTTCGGCGCGTATCCGCCAGGCTTCGGCCAGGGCGCGCGTGTAGTCCTCGGTCTGCAGCAGGCCGTGGACGAGTTGCACGGTGTGCGCGTCGATCGACGTCGCCGCCGCCTCCACGCTGATGTAGTCCGCGTAGGGCTCCGGGATGGCCCGCCGGTAGTACTGCCACCAGCCCTTGTCCCTGATCTGGCCGGTCAGGTTGAGTAAAGTCGTCCGCAGCTCCTCGTCGACGACCCCGTACACGTCCAGCGCGGCCGAGACGTCGATGCGCCGCAGCCGGCCCTGGCCGTTCTCCAGCCGGGACAGCGTCGAGTCCGAGATCTCCAGCCGCTCGGCCGCGCCCTGCAGGGTCAGGCCCGCGGCCAGCCGGAGCCGGCGCAGGGCCGCGCCGAGCCGGCGGCGGCGGATCGGCGGCGCCGACGGGCCGGCCGGGACCCGGGCCGCGCGCTCGACCGGGTTGCCGGGTTCGGCCGGGCCGCCGGGCTCCCGCGCGCCGCCGCGCTCCTCCGGGCCGCCGGGGACGTGCTCCTCCGGCTCGCCGTCCGGAGCGGTTCCGGTGGCGGGTCCGGGAACGTCTGCGGATGTCATCGCCAACCCCCTGCGGTTCGCTTTTGCGATGCAGGCCATTGTGCCCGAACCGGCCCCGGCGATTTCACGGATTCCCCTGCGGGGCCCGCGCCCGGGGTGGGATATTTCATTGTGGGGTGCGCGCTGGGGGAGATGGAATCGCGCAGACATCGATGATGTGAGGCCGTCATGCAGCAATTACGCCACCCCGCCCCGGCGGCGTGCCGCGTCGCCGGACCGGGCGCCGGCGGCGGGGTGGCAGCCCGAGGCGCGGCGGTCGGCTCCGAGCCGGCCCCGGATGCCCCGGCATCGCAGAACACTGCTCTGTACTGGACGTTCCCGGGCTCGGCCCTGGACGTGTGCCTGTCCCGGCGCTGGCTGGCCGCCGCCGTCGAACAGGCCTGGGGCGCCGGCGACGACGCCGACCGCGTGGTGCTGGCCTACAGCGAGATCGCGACCAACGCCGTGGTGCACGGCACCGGGCCGGTGACGGTGTCCGCGCGGATCCGGCCCGGCGCGGTGACCTGCGAGGTCGCCGACTGCTCGGCCCGCGCCCCGCAGCACCGGCACGCGACCGGCGAGGACGTCCGCGGCCGCGGGCTGGACCTGATCGAGTGGATCGTGGACCGGTTCGGGGTGGCCGTCGGCGAGGCCGGCAAGACCGTGTCGTTCGAGGTCGGACGTCATACCGGAGGTCACACCGAAGGGGCCCGCGGGTCCGGGAGAAGTCCGCTGCCGCGGTCCGGCCCGGGTCCGGTCGGGCCGCCTGAATCAGGGCTCGAACCAGCCCTCGAACCAGCCCTCGCACCACGACCCGGCCCCGGACCGGAGTCCGGAACCGGGTCGCAGGAGATCTCCGTCGGCGGGTCTGCGGGTGGGTCCGCCGACGGGAAGCAGGAAACCGGCTAGCGGGCGATCCAGACGGCGGTGTCGGCCGGGATCCGGCCCTCCGCCGTCAAAGGCCCGCTGGCCAGCAGCACTCGGCCCGCGACCGGCTGGTCCGACGGTCGCGGGCCGAAGTTCACCGCGCACACGAACCCGGGTCCGCGCTCGAAGGCCAGCACGCCCTCGGGCGCCGGGAGCCAGGCGAACGGCCCGTCGCCGAGTCCCTCGGTCTCCCGCCGCAGTCGCAGGGCTTTGCCGTACAGCGTCAGCATCGACGACGGATCGGCCAGCTGGCCCTCGGCCGTGTAGTCCTTCCACGCCTCCGGCTGCGGCAGCCACGGCTCGGCCGACGCCTGCTCGGGGCTGAAGCCGAACGGCGGCTCGCTCCCGGACCACGGCAGCGGCACCCGGCAGCCGTCCCGGCCGGGGTCCGCGGGGTTGCGGCCCTTGCGCTCCCACATCGGGTCCTGGCGCAGGTCGTCGGGGATGTCCTCGACCTCCCACAGACCCAGTTCCTCGCCCTGGTAGATGTACACCGAGCCGGGCAGCGCCTGGGTCAGCAGGGCCGAGGCCCGCGCGCGCCGCGTGCCCAGCTCCAGGTCGACCGGCCGGCCGAGCTGCCGGGCGTAGATCGCGAACGAGGTGTCCTCGCGGCCGTAGCGGGTTACCACGCGGTCCACGTCGTGGTTGGACAGCACCCAGGTCGGTGGGGCGCCGACCGGGGCGTGCAGGCTCAGCGTCTCGTCGATCACCTCGCGGAGCTTGTCCGCCTCCCAGGCGCAGCCCAGGTAGGGGAAGTTGAAGACGGTGTGCATCTCGTCCGGGCCGAGGTAGCGGGCCAGGCGCGCGGCGTCCGGCAGCCAGATCTCGCCGATCAGGACCCTGTCACCCTCGTAGGAGTCGGCGACGGCCCGCCACGAGCGGTAGATCGCGTGCACTTCCTCGCGGTCGACGAACGCCGAGTCGTCGTCGCCGACTTGGTCCGGCAGCGCCGGGTCCTTGACCAGCAGCGCTGCCGAGTCTATGCGGAAGCCGTCGGCCCCGCGGTCGAACCAGAACCGCAGCACGTCCTCGAACTCGGCCGGGACATCGGGGTGCTGCCAGTTGAAGTCCGGCTGGGCCGCGTCGAACAGGTGCAGGTACCACTCGCCGGGCTCGCCGTCCGGTTCGATGACCCGGGTCCAGGTCTGGCCGCCGAACATGCCCTGCCAGTTGGTCGGGGGCAGCTCGCCGTCCTCGCCGCGCCCGGAGCGGAACCAGAACCGCTCGCGCTCCGGCGAGCCGGGCCCGGCGGCCAGCGCCGCGGCGAACCAGGGGTTCGCCGAGGAGGTGTGGTTGGGCACGATGTCCACGACCACGCGGATGCCCAGGGCGTGCGCCTCGGCGATCAGCGCCTCGGCGTCGGCCACGGTCCCGAACAGCGGGTCGATGACGCGGTAGTCGGTGACGTCGTAGCCGCCGTCCGCCTGCGGGGACAGGTACCAGGGGTTGAACCACACCGCGTCCACGCCGAGCTCGGCCAGGTACGGCAGCCGGGCGCGGACGCCGGCCAGGTCGCCCATGCCGTCGCCGGACCCGTCGGCGAAGCTGCGCGGGTAGATCTGGTAGATGGCGGCCGAGCGCCACCAAGGCGCTGGGGAAGTATGCGCGGACACCGGGAACCTGCTCTCTAGTACGTGAAGCAGACACGACGGCGGGACAGCCGACGGTGAAGGACAGGGGGACGTTTGACGGTCGTCTGCCGGCGGTCTCTCAGGGCCCTGTCATCCCTTGACACCGCCGACCGTCAGGCCGGCCATGATGTTCCGCTGGAAGAACAGGAACAGCACGATTGTCGGGATCGAGGCCAGGAACAACCCGCCGACCAGCGCGTTGTCCGGCATGGAGGTGGCGGCGGTGTTGACGCCGACGTTCAGCGTCTCGTGCGCCGGCACGGTGATCAGCGGCCACAGGAAGTCCTTCCAGACCGCGACTATCGCGAAGATCGAGATCACCCCGAGGATCGGCCGCGAGATCGGCAGCACGATGCGCCACAGCGTGCGCAGCGGGCCCGCGCCGTCCACGGCGGCCGCGTCCAGCAGGTCGTTGGGGATGGAGTCGAAGAACCGCTTGAGCAGGAACACGTTGAAGGCGTTGGCCACCGTCGGGAGCCAGATCACCCAGGGCGTGTTCTGCAGGTTCCAGTGCACCAGCGGCAGGTCCAGCACCGTCAGGTACTGCGGGATGACCAGCGCCGCGGCCGGGATCATCATCGAGGCCAGCATCAGGGCCAGGATCCAGTTGCCGAAGATCGGCCGGAGCTTGGACAGCGAGTAGGCGGCGCCGACGCAGAAGGTGAGCTGGAACAGCAGCGCGCCGCCGGCGTAGACGACGGTGTTCCACAGCAGCTGCGCCATCCCCAGGCGGTTCCACGCCAGGCTGAAGGCGTGCGTGGAGGGGTGCGAGGGCAGCAGGACCGGGGGGTTGCGGACCAGTTCCTGCGAGGTCTTGAACCCGCCGGTGGCCATCCAGAACAGCGGGCCGATGAACACCACGGTGGCCAGTACCAGGGCCACGGTCAGCGCGATCCAGTAAAAACGCTTGCCCCGCGTGGTGTTCAGCTGGGTGCGGGATATCAGAGTGCGGTGATAGGTCGGCGCGGCCTTGGGCTTCCTGGCGCGGAAACGATTTCGGGTCAACAGGACCCGGCTCGCGGTCTGCTGGGTCATCTCTCAGTCCTCGCTTCCGCGTCGTTCCAGCACGATGTAGATCGCGGAGAAGCAGGCCAGCACCAGCAGCATGATCACGCCGAGTGCGGCCGCGGTGTTGAACTTGTTGTAATTGAAGGCGTAGTTGTAGAGCAGGTAGACGACCGTGGTCGTCGATCCTTCGGGCCCGCCGCCGGTCAGCACGAACGCCTCGGTGAACATCTGCATCGTCGCGACGATCTGCAGCATCGCCATCAGCGACAGGATCAGCCGGGTTTGCGGGACGGTGACGTGCCGGATCCGTTGCAAGACGCTGCAACCGTCCAGTTCGGCCGCTTCGTACAGGTCGCCCGGAATCCCTTGCAGGGCCGCCAGGTACACCAGCGTCGCGGTGCCCATGTTGCCCCACGTGGAGACCACGACCAGCGAGGGCATCGACGAGGACTTGGACGCCAGCCACTGCGACTTGGGCAGGTGCAGGATGTGCAGCGCCTCGTTGAACAGGCCGAACCCGGGGTCCATGAAGTACTTGAACAGCAGGATGCCGGCCACCGGCGGCAGCATCACCGGCAGGTAGACCAGGATCCGCAGATACCCCTGCGCGTGCCGGAACTCGTTGACGACGATGGCCACCGCGAACGGCGCGGCGAACCCGAACACCAGGGCCAGGCCGGTGAACTCCAGGGTGTTGCGCCAGGCCTGCCAGAACTCGGGGTCGGCGGCGACCTGGCGGTAGTTGCCCAGGCCCACCCACGTGGTCTGGCCGCGGTGCACGCGCTGGAAGGACATGATGATCTCGCGGATCATCGGGTACCAGGTGAACAGTGCGAAGCAGACCAGCGCGCCGAACAGGAACGCGTGGGCCCGCAGGTTGCGGCCGGCGGCGCGGCGCAGCGCCTTCCACGTCGACTCGCTGCCGCCGCGTCTCGTGGTGTCCTGCAGCCGCTCTGTGGCCAGGGCGTAGGCCATCGTGTCGACTCCGTTTCCTTGTATCCCTCAAGTGCGCTCCGTGGGGGCGGCCGGTCCCCGTCCCTCAACAGGGACCGGCCGCCTGCCGCGGATCGCGGCGTTACTGGTTGGCCAGGATCGAGTTGACTTGCGACTCGGCGGTGCTCAGGAGCTTGGCCGGATCGGCGCTGGCGTTGGTCATCGCCGCCGACATCGCGGTGTCCAGGACCTTGTAGAGCTGCTGCGCGGCCGGGGGTTCCAGGACCGGCGCGATCGGGTTGTTCACGAAGTCCGTGTACTGGTCGACGGGCAGCGTCGCGGAGGTCTTCAGGTCCGACTGCACCTGCGTCATCTGCGGGGAGGTCGGGTTCCAGAAGAACTTCTGCGGCAGGCCGATCGCGACCGGCTTGTCCGGCGCGGCCAGGGCCTTGTCGCGCGCGAAGTCGAACTGGCCCTTGCCCGGGGTCAGGTACTCGAACGTGATCCAGGCGATCTCGGCCTTGATCTGGTTCGGGGTCAGACCCTTCTTGAAGTAGTACAGGTCGCCGCCGGCCAGGGTGCCGGTCGCCGGCCCCGTGCTACCGGGGATCGGGCCCATGCCGTACAGCTTCGGGTCCGCGCCGAGGACTTCGACCAGGTGCTGGATCACGTCCGGGGCGCCGAGGAACATCCCGACCTTGCTGGTGGCCAGGGGCGGGAAGGCGTCGGCCCACTGGGTGAGCGGTGTCGGGCCGATGCCGCCGTCCTTGAAGCGCATGTCGTGCAGCCGCTGCAGGACCTGCTTGCCCTGGTCGGAGTTGAAGGCGGCCTTCTTGCCCGCGGAGTCGACCATCTGGCCGCCGAGGCTGTCGATCTCCCCGGCGAAGTGCCAGCCGCCGGTGTTGCCGCCGCTGTAGTCCTCGTAGCCGGTGACCCCGCCGCCGAGGGCGGAGATCTTGGCGGCGTCGGTCTCGACCTCGTCCCACGTCGTCGGGGGCTTGTTCGGGTCCAGGCCGGCCTTCTGGAACAGCGAGC
Organism: Catenulispora sp. GAS73; assembly: GCF_041262085.1. Taxonomy (NCBI): domain Bacteria; kingdom Bacillati; phylum Actinomycetota; class Actinomycetes; order Catenulisporales; family Catenulisporaceae; genus Catenulispora; species Catenulispora sp. GAS73. Next base: position 215,841 of record NZ_JBGCCM010000015.1, on the reverse strand, counting down.
GGTTGTAGATCAGACCCTCGGTGTAGAAGTTGATCGGCAGCGAGTAGGTCTTGCCGCTGTCCTGCAGGTTCTGCTTCACCCCGGGGAGCAGCTGCGACCAGCCCGGGACGGTCTGGTCGTTGACGTAGGAGCTGATGTCCGTCACGTCGCCGGAGTCCAGGACCTGGTTCTTGTCCGTGAAGTAGGCGTGGAAGGAGCCGGTCTCGTTGTGCGCCTTCAGGCTCGCGGTGAACTGCGGGGGATCCTCGACCTGGCCCACGTAGGGCTTGGCGTTGACCGTGACGTTCGGGTACTGGATCTTGAACGCCTGCAGGTCGTCGGCGTAGGCGGCCTTGTTCGCCGCCTGGTCCGCCCCGGGCGCGCCGTCGATGGTGATGGTCACCGTGGCGTTGGGATCCAGTGGCTTGCCGTCGGCGACGCCGTCGGCGGAGTTGCCGGAGCCCTTGTTCGAGGAGCCCTTGCTGGAACTGGACGAGCAGGCCGCGCCCGCCATGGCTATACCGGCCGCCGTGACGAGCGCGACCATCGTGCGTGATGCGTTGCGTTTCATGCGTTTCACCCCTTCGTTCCGTTGTCTGGGGAGGTGCCGTGCCGCAGTCATCGGCGTGCCGCGAAGGTACAGCTGTAAACAGGCGACTGCAAGAGTCTGATGAAAAATCGAAAGAACACGACTAGGTTACGGATGATCCACTCAGGCCTCTGACGGCTGGTCGCAGGGTCACCGGAGGTTTGCGGACAGATCTTGGAATCTTGCACGAGTTGGCGCGAACCCATCGCGTTCTTACCGATTTCCGTTCTACTCTTGCGGTATGACGAGCAGACTCGCCGAGGTGGCGCAAAAGGTGGGGGTCAGCGAGGCCACGGTGAGCCGGGTACTCAACGGCCGACCAGGGGTTTCCGAGAGCACCCGCACGGCGGTGCTGACCGCGTTGGACGTGCTGGGGTACGAGCGGCCCACGCAGCTGCGCGGCGAGCGGGCGCGGCTGATCGGCCTGGTCCTGCCGGAGCTGCAGAACCCGATCTTCCCGGCGGTCGCCGAGGTGGTCGGCGGCGCGCTGGCCCAGCGCGGCTTCACGCCGGTGCTGTGCACCCGCACCGCCGGCGGCCTGTCGGAGTCCGACTACGTGACGATGCTGCTGGACCAGCACGTCTCCGGCGTGGTCTTCGCCGGCGGCCACTTCGCCGAGGACGAGGCCCCGCACGAGCACTACCACCTGCTGCGCGAGCGCGGCATCCCGGTGGTCCTGTTCAACGCCGCGGTGGAGCACCTGGAGCTGCCGCAGGTCTCGACGGACGACGCGGTGGCGGTGGAGCAGGCCTTCGCGCACCTGGCGTCCCTGGGCCACGAGCGCATCGGCCTGGTCCTGGGTCCGGAGGACCACGTCCCCTCGCGCCGCAAGCTGGCCGAGTACCGCACACAGTGCGAGAAGTACGGCCGCACGGTCGACGAGACGCTGATCGAGCACGCGATGTTCGCCCTCGAAGGCGGCCAGGCGGCGGCCTCCCGGCTGCTGCGCGTCGGCGCCACCGGCATCATCTGCGCGAGCGACCCACTGGCGCTGGGCGCGATCCGCGCGGTCCGGCGCGCCGGACTGCGCGTGCCGCGGGACGTGTCGGTGATCGGCTACGACGACTCGGCGTTCATGAACTGCACCGATCCGCCGTTGACCACGGTACGTCAGCCCATTGAGGCGCTGGGGCGGGCCGCCGTGACGCTGCTGGTGAACCAGATCGAGGGCGGCCGGGTGGCGGCGGAGGAGCTTTTGTTCGAGCCGGAGCTGGTGGTGCGGGGGTCGACGGGGTCTGTGGTGGGGCGCGGTGGCGGGGTCGAGGTGGACGGGGAGGAGTTGGTGGAGGTGGTGGGCGAGTAGCGGGGGTGGAGCGGCTGGCCGCTTGCTAGATGGCGGTCCCGATCTTCCACACGGTGATGGTTGTCGTGCCGTCGTCGTTCGGCTCGGCGGCGATCTCGTAGGTGATCCGGAGCCAGCCGGCGTGGAGGCGGCCGACGCTACCGTGCCGGGGTTGGGGATTGCTTCGGAGGTCGTTGAGCGAGGCGTACACCGCGCGACGGTCGTCGGCGTCCAAAGCGGCCAGGGCGCGACCGGCGACGTCGTCGAGGATGACGCGATAGATCATGTGTCGCGTGCCGCCTTGGTGACGATGGCGTCGAATTCCTCGAACGGCATGTTCGTCATGTCGCCGATGACGACCGGCGGTCTGCCGGACGCGGTGGCGGCGGCCTTAGCCTCGGCGATCTCCCTGGCGATCTCCCGGGCGATCTCGGCGGCCTCCAGGCGGGCGAACTCTTCGGCGTCCTCGGGCGAGATGAGGACGGCGGCGGGCCGGCCGTGGTCGGTGATCGCGATCCGCTCGTGGCCGTGCCGGGCGCGAGCGGCCAGTTCGCGCAGTTGTCCACGGGCCTCTGTCATCCCTATCGTCATCATGCTCACAGTGTACGCAGTGGTAAAAGTGCGCACATTGCAGACCCGCCGAATACCGAGCCGCCCGAGCCCCGCGTGCTACCGTTTTGGATCCAGTTCCGGGCAGTGAGGGTGGGAGGCGTTGTGGCCGAGGTGGGGTCGCGGCCGCCGACCGCGCAGCAGTTCGTGTTGGCCGAGGTGCGGCGGGCGATCACGGCGGGGGAGTTGGTGCCCGGGTCTGCTATTCGGCAGGAGGCTTTGGCCGCGCGGTTGGAGGTCAGCCGGGTTCCATTGCGGGAGGCCTTGAAAACGCTTGAGGGCGAGGGCCTTGTCACCTATCGAGCGCATCGGGGGTATCGGGTCGTCGAGTTGTCGATGGCTGATCTGCGTGAGGTGTATCGGCTGCGGGAGATTCTTGAGGCCGAGGCGGTGCGGGCCGCGGTGCCGTTGCTTGATGACGCGGTGTTCGGGCGGCTGGAGACCGCGCAGGCTGAGGTGGAGCGGGCTGCCGAGGACGGTGCCGTCGCGGAGATGGCGGCGGCCAATCGGCGCTTCCACTTCGCGCTGTTCGAGGCGGCGGGGATGCCGCGGTTGGTGCGGATCATCGGCACGCTGTGGGACAGCACCGATGCCTATCGTTCCCTCTACTACGCGGGCGATGAGAACCGGCGGCACGTCGTGGCCGAGCATCGGGCCGCGTTGGCGGCGCTGCGCGCCGGGGACGCTGAGGGCGCCGTGCGGTGGTTCGATCGGCACCGGGCGGCTGCGGTGGAGACGTTGGCGGGACAGATAGAGAGTTAGGCCAGGGGCTAGGGCTGCGCCAGCCACTCCCGGATGGCGCCGCCGTCGGCGTCCAGCGCGGGTGGTGCGGCCCGGTAGGCGGCAGGCGTCGTGCTGAAGCGCACCGGATGCGCGGTCTGCCGCACGCCCCCGACCTCCACCGCCGCGTTCAGCCCCAACCGGTCGGCCAGTGCGAAGGCGTCCGCGACGTCGTTGATCGGCCCGCATGGCATGCCGGCCTCCGTCAACGTGCTGAACCACTCCTCCGCCGGTCTGGCGGCCAGTCGCTGGTTCAGCTCCGCGATCAGCGCATCGCGGTGTGCGACCCGCGAGGTGTTCGTCGCGAAGCGCGGGTCGGCGGCGAGTGCCGGGGCGCCGAGCGCTCTGCACAGGCTGTGGAATTGCCGGTCGTTGCCGGCGGCGATCACCATCGGCCGGTCGGCCGCGTCGAAGACCTCGTACGGCGCGATGCTCGGGTGCCGGTTCCCCATCGCGCGCGGCACCACGTCGGCCGCCAGGTACGCCGAGGCATGGTTCACCAGCCCTGACAACAGCGACGTCAGCAGTGACACCGACACCCGCTGCCCCTCGCCGGTGGCGTCGCGGTGGCGCAGCGCCGCCAGGATCCCGAACGCCGCGTGCAGCCCGGTGATCACGTCCACCAGCGCGACGCCCACCTTCGTCGGCCGACCCGGCTCGCCGGTGACACTCATCAGGCCGCCGACCGCCTGGACCAGCAGGTCGTAGCCCGGGAGCGTCGCGCCCGCGCCGTCGCCGAACCCGGTGATCGAGCAGTAGACGACCCCGGGATTGCGCTCCCGGAGTTGGTCGTAGCCCAGGCCGAGGCGCTCCATGGTGCCGGGCAGGAAGTTCTCCACCACTACGTCCGCGCGCCGTATGAGCTCCTGGGCCAGCGCCACGTCCTCCGGCGACCGCAGGTCCAGCGCGATCGAGCGCTTGTTGCGGTTCACGCCCAGGAAGTACGTCGCCGTCCCGTCGGCGGCGAACGGCGGACCCCAGGCCCGCGTGTCGTCCCCGCCGCCGGGCCGCTCCACCTTCACCACGTCCGCGCCGAGGTCGGCCAGCAGCATCGTCGCGTAGGGGCCGGCCAGGACCCGGCTGAAGTCCGCGACCAGGACGCCGTGCAGCGGGGGATTCATGCGGCCACCATACTGGATCCAAAATCCATTCTGTGGTGGAGTAGCCCCATGCCCTCGAAGCCTGTGTCCCCCCTCGACCTCTTCGCGATCGACGGCCTCCTGGACGACGAGGAGCGCGCCATGCGCGACCTGGTCCGCTCCTACGGCGCCCGCGAACTGCGTCCGCACATCGCCGACTGGTTCGAAGCCGGAGAGCTGCCCGCCCGCGACATCGCCCGCGGGCTGGGCTCCCTCGGCGTCCTCGGCATGCACCTGCACGGGTACGGCTGCGCCGGGACCAGTGCCCTGACGTACGGTCTGGCCTGCATGGAGCTGGAGGCCGTCGACTCCGGCCTGCGTTCGCTGGTCTCGGTGCAGGGTTCGCTGGCCATGTTCGCGATCTGGCGCTACGGCTCCGAGGAGCAGAAGCAGACCTGGCTGCCGCGCATGGCCGCCGGCGAGGCGATCGGCTGCTTCGGGCTGACCGAGGCCGACTTCGGCTCCAACCCGGCCGGGATGCGCACCACCGCCAAGCGGGAGGGCGGCGGCTGGATCCTGAACGGCACCAAGATGTGGATCACCAACGGGTCGGTGGCCGACGTCGCCGTGGTGTGGGCCGGGACCGAGGATGGGATCCGGGGTTTCGTCGTGCCCACAGACACCCCCGGGTTCAGCGCGCCGGAGATCAAGAAGAAGCTCTCGTTGCGCGCCAGCGTCACCAGCGAGCTGGTGCTGCAGGACGTCCGGCTGCCGGCCGACGCGATGCTGCCCGAGGCCGCCGGCCTGTCCGGGCCGCTCGGCTGCCTGGACGAGGCGCGCTTCGGCATCGTGTTCGGGGCGCTCGGGGCGGCCCGCGACTGCCTGGAGGCGGCGATCGCCTATGCGCTGGACCGCGAGGTCTTCGACCGGCCGCTGGCCGGCTTCCAGCTCACCCAGCAGAAGCTCGCCGACATGGCGCTGGAGCTCGGCAAGGGCATGCTGCTCGCGCTGCACCTGGGCCGGCTGAAGGACGCCGGCACGCTGGACCCGCGGCAGGTGAGCCTGGGCAAGCTGAACAACGTGCGGGAGGCGCTGGCCATCGCGCGGGAGTGCCGGACCATCCTGGCCGCCAACGGGATCACGCTGGAGTACCCCGTGCTGCGACACGCCAACAACCTCGAATCCGTGCTCACGTACGAGGGCACGAGCGAGATCCACAGCCTGGTGATCGGCCGGGCGCTGACCGGGGTTTCAGCCTTCGTGTGAGCGCGGGAGTGACCGGACTCGATCTTGTAGGCCGCTGATGCTTGGTCGCGCACAGTCCGCCGAATAGTGTGTGAGGCGTGCTGAGCAGCGAGTCACCGAGGGCTGATGAGGGGGACGGCGTCGGGGGCGGGCGTCACGCGTCCGGCGGGACCGGGGTTTGGCCGGGGCGGTCGGCTGGAAACTCGGCAGGCATGCGTGGGTCACTGCTTCGTCGGAGTGTCACTGTCGCCGCGGCGTGCGCGGCGCTGATCGCTGCGGGCGCCGGGGGCGCGGTGGCTGCTCCCGCTCCCACCCCCACGCCGTCTGTCCCCAGCTCCACGCCGCTCGGCCCGACGGTGACCAGTCCCGGGACCCCGCCGATCCCTCCGGACGTCCAGGCCGGGTCGTTCGTGCTGGCCGACGAGGACACCGGAACGATTCTGGCCGAGCGTGCCCCGCACGAACGGCTGCGTCCCGCCTCGACTCTCAAGATCCTGACAGCGCTCGCACTGATGCCCCGCCTGGATCCGGCGCAGGTCCACCTCTCCGTGCCCGGCGACATCGCGGCGCTGGGCACCACCGAGCCCGGCGCGAGCGCGGTCGGCATCAAGCCGGGGCTGTCGTACCGGGTCTCCGACCTGTGGAACGGAGTGTTCCTGCGCTCCGGCAACGACGCCATCGCCACACTGGCGGCCATGGCCGGCGGCGAGGGGCCGACCGTGGACCTGATGCGCCAGACCGCGCAGCGGCTGCACGCGAACGACACGGTCGTGGTCAACGCCGACGGCTACGACGCCGACGGCCAGGTCTCCAGCGCCTTCGACCTGGCGCTGATGGCCCGCGCGGGCCTGCAGGACCCGGGTTTCCGGGCCTACTGCTCGCTGGAACGCGCCAAGTTCCCCTCGGTCAACGGCACCACGTTCGAGATCGACAACGAGAACCGGCTGCTCGGCAGGTACCCGGGCATGATCGGGGTGAAGAACGGCTACACCTCGCTGGCACACCACACCTTCGTCGGCGCCGCGCAGCGCGCCGGCCGCACGCTCGTGGTCTCGGTGTTCGACGCCGGCACCGACATCTACCAGCAGACGGCGAAGCTGCTCGACTGGGGTTTCGCGGTGCCGGCGACCGTGGCTGGGGTGGACCAGTTGGCCGCGCCGGATCCGCTGCGGAAGTCGGCCGTTCCGGACGAGACGCTGCCGCCGCCGGACGCGCTGCACGTGAAGAAGCGTGACGCGCTGACGGGGAGCGACGGGAGCATTCCGACGTCTGCTGCCGCCGCCTCGTCGCCGCACAAGGCGGGCGGCTCCACGGCGCTGGGCGACGCGTTCGAGACGCTGCTCTACGTGCTCGGGTTCCTGGTGTGCGCGGTCGTGGCGTTACGCGCGCGGGTGTTGTTGAAGCAGCGCAAGGAGCGGTGATGTGCGTTCGGCTCGGGCTCAGGACGCCGCGGCGGACGCCGACTCCTTCAGCATCAATCCGATCGAGTTGACGCAGTAACGCCACCCGCCGAGTTCCTCGGGCGCGTCCTGGAACAGGTAGCCGAGGTGCGATCCGCAGGTGGCGCAGCGGATCTCAGTACGCAGCATGCCCTGCGAACGGTCCTCGTGCGTCTCGACGAGTTCTTCGGTGATCGGGCCCGAGAAGGCGGCCCAGCCGCACTCGGCGTTGAACTTGGACTGCGAGCCGAACAGCGCGGTGTCGCAGCCCCGGCACAGGTAGATGCCCGGGTCGTCGTTCTCGACATAAGCGCCGGACCACGGGTTCTCGGTTCCGAACTCGCGCAGGGTCTTGTAGGCGGCCGGTCCCAGATGCTGCCGCCACTCTGCCTCGGTGCGCTCGACCTTGTACACCATGTAGTCGAGCCTACTCATGTGACGCGCGGGCGCCAGGGTTTTGGAGATGCGTTACAGAGCACGGGCTGCTCCTGAGAGTGGTTTTCGGTAACCGGCGGGTAGCGTCGTGAACAGGGCGAATGTATGTACGAACTCGTATTCGCCGCAGCGCCCGGTGATATGCACTGCGGCGAATCAGGCGTCGGATGCCGCGCGGGCGGAACGTCAGCCGGCATGCCCGCCGACGGTCGTCACCACGGACGACTGGACCCCGGTCGACACCGCGACCGGGCCGCCGAAGATCTCGACCGCCGCCAGCTGCTGCTTCCACAGCGCGAGCAGCCCGGACACGTTCGGCGGCAGCTGCTTCGGATCGGTGAGGAGCAGCGGGACGCCGGCGTTGGCCGCGTAGGCGCCGCCGGTGAGGGCGTCGGGGAAGACGGTGCCGCTGGCGAGGCCGACCGCGACCGGGGCGTGGCCGGCGGTCATGGCCTCTCCGACCTTCACGGCGGTCGCGTAGCGGTCGCCGCCCCACAGGTCGGTGGCCGCCTTGCCGGGGGCGGCCTTGGCCACCGCTGTCACCGCCGCCCCGCCGACGGCGGTGACGTGGCTGTGCGCGGCCACGAACGCGGCGGTCGCCGGGTTCAGGACCGGGCCGTCGGAGAGCACGACGGCGGCGTGCTGCGCGGCCGCGAGCGGGCCGGCGGCGAGCGCGTCGGCGAAGTCGGTGCCGGTGGCCACGACGACGTTCGCGGTCGGCCCGAGGCCCTCGCCGGCGATGCGCAGCGCGGTGTCGAACCGGTCGCTGCCGCCGATGCGCTGGACGTGGTAGCCGAGCGCGGTCAGCTGCGCCTGCACCGCCGGGGAGACGGCCGTGGTGCCGCCGAGGAGGGTGATCGTCTTGGTCTTGTCGGCGCCGAGGACCCGCTTGATCTCGGCGGCGGTCGCGCCGTCCAGCGACTTGGGATCGGTCAGCAGCAGCGGGCCGTGGACGTGCGCCGCGAGCGGGACGCCGGCCAGGGCGTCCGGGGCCGCGTCACCGCGCGCGATGACGACGCCGCCGGCCGCGCCGTCCTTCCACTGCGCGGCGGAGACGTCGAGCGCGGTGCCGTAGCGGGTCGTGCCGCCGAGCCGGGTGACGGTCGCGTGGCCGGGGGTGCCGGACGGCGGGGTGGGGCCGACGGGGGTGCCGGTCGGCGGTGGTGTGGTGACCGGGGGCGGGACGGTGACGGCGATCTCGCGGGTGATGCTCGCGCTCTGGAGGGTGCCGGTCGTGACGGTGAGGGTCACCGGGTAGGTGCCGGACTTGGTGTAGGTGTGCGGGATCGGGGTCACCGGGGCGTTCTGCACGTACGGGGTCGAACCATCGCCCCAGTCGACGGTGTAGATGCTGATGAACGACCCGTTGTCGCCGCCGTTCAGGTCGGGGGGAGGAGCGGAGGCGGTCGGGTCGGCGATGATCCCGCCGGGTGTGCTCGGGTCTGCCGTCAGTGTGAGAACCGGAGTGGGCTGGATGACGGTGCCGAGTTCGTAGCTCTGCACGGCCGTGCTGCCGGCCTTGCCGTCCTGGCCGGTCGCGGTGACGTACAGGTACTGACCCTGGGTTTTGGAAGGATCCGAGCTGACCGGGAAGGTCTGGGAGAACACCGGGTTGGTGCTGGTGACCTTGGTGCCGTTGAAGTCTGCGGTGTAGCTCGCGATCGGGGTGAAGCCGGCGATACTGGCGCGGGCGTCGACGGTGATGGTCTCGGAGGTGGCCGTGCCGGTGATGGAAATGCTGGCCTTCGTGACAGGCCCGCCCTGGTACTCGGCGGCGCCCCGGTCGTAGTACGTCTCGGGCCCGGTGCCGGTGTCGCCGACCTGTGGGTCGTCCACGCGGGGATTCCCGTTGAGATCGGTTGGAAGGGCGCCGGGCGCGGAGGAATCCGCCGAGTCGATGGCGGGCGATCCGGGCAGCGGCTCCTCGTTGTCCGGGTTGAGCCGCGGGTCCGTCATCAGGTCGAAGGCGCCCCGGCCGGAGTGTGCGGCGAAGGAGGCCACGTCCGGATAGGCCGTGCCGCCCCAGGAGTACGGCGCGCCCGCGGGCAAGGGGGCGCCGGTGTCCGGGTCGTTGGACCGTGGAGCCGGATCGACGATGTTGTGGTGAACGGCGGTGCGGCTCTCCGCGGCGGTGTCGACCGAGATCTCGACCGGCTGGGCCGACGACAGAGTGCGTGTGCCCGTCGAGATGTTGTTCGCGATGGTGGTACCGGTCGAGACGCCGTACACGCCGATGCCGACGTTGAATCCGTCGACCACGGTGTTCCCGGTGATCTCGTTGTCCGGCGAGTCTGTGATCTTGACGCCGCCCTTGGCGTTGGTGATGTAGTTGCCGGCGACGACGTTGCCCGTCGCGCCGCCGGAGATGGCGACGCCACTGCCGCTGGATTCGATGCGGTTGCCGGTGAGCGTCACCCGCGTCGAGTTCCCGCTGATCACGAAGGTGTCCGTGGCGGACGAGGGACCCGATGCGGTGAAGCCCTCGATGACGACGTCGTGCTGGTCGTTCACGACGGCCGCGTGGGCCGGCGAACTGATCGGGGAGGTGCGGCCGAAGGAGTCGGTGACCGGTTTGACGGTGATCGGGGCGCCGGGTGTCCCCGACTTCGTGACGTCCAGCTCCGTGTTGTAGAGGCTGTAGACCGCGATGGTGTCGCCGGGGCCTGCCGCGCTCATCGCTGTGGGAAACGTGCAGAACGGGTCCGTGGCGGATCCGGTGCCGCTGTCGGAGCAGGCGTTGGTGCCGTTGTTCCCGACATAGATCGTGTTCCCCGTCGCGGCGTGTGCCGACGTGATGGGGGCCAGTCCCGCCGTGGCGAGCGTGGACAAGGCGAGAAGGGTTACCCGACGAGTAGACACAATCCTCAATCGTGCCGGTCGCGCACGCGCGGGGGATCCGATCGCTGGCGTATACGTTCGACGCTTTACGGCTGATCAGGACATTGATTCACGGGGTTCGGCGGGGTCGGTCGGGACTCTGCTTGGCTAGTTTTGCCAGCATCTGCCGTACTTTCGGGTCCCGGTTCTTCTCGGCGGCCTTGTACAGCTTGTCCAGGCGTTCCGGGAGGTCGGCGTAGTCGGCGGGTTCGGTGGGCTCAGATGGCCGAGGGTTCTTCGCCTTCTGCGATGAGCTGACACAGCGGATCGGCACCTCGGGCAGCTTGTACTGCCGCGTGAAGCGCGCGACCACGTCGGCGATCCGTGCCGGCTCGCCGAGGTCGAGGGTGTAGATCTCGCCGCCGGTGGCGGCGCGTGCGGCTTCCAGCGTCAGGGCGACGGCTTCCTCGACGGTCGCGAAGCAGCGGGTCGCATCCGGGTGCGTGACCGTCACCGGGCCGCCGGCTCGGATCTGGTCGGCCAGGACGGTCAGGAGCGAGCCGTGGGCGTCGAGGACGTCGCCGACGCGGACGGCGGCGAACACGGTGTTCGTGCGCTTCTTCGTACTCTTGTCCGCGGCGGCGCGGATGACGGCCTCAGCCGCTCGCTGAGAGGCGCCGAGCATCGATGCCTGATCTGCGTCGGGGGAGATCCGTACGAAGCGCTCTGTGCCGTGCCTGGCCGCCGCGCGGACCAGGTTGTCGGTGCTCAGGACGTTCGCCCTGACGCCCAGGCTCGGGCGGCGCTCCAGGACCGACGCCTGCCTGAGTCCGGCGGCGTGGAAGACAACCTCGGGGCGGAGGTCGCGGAAGGTGCGGTCGGTCTGGTCGCGGTCGGCGAGGTCGGTGGTCAACGGCGTGGCGTACAGGTCCGGACGGAGGCGGTGCACGGCGGCTTCGTCGCCGTCGAGGAGGAACAGCTCGCCGGGGTTGAAGGCGTGCAGGTGGCGGCTGAGTTCGGCGCCGAGCGCGCCGCCGGCCCCGGTGACCAGGACGCGCTTGCCGGTGACGATCTCCTTGACCTCGGGGGAGACCGCGTGTGGTTCCGGGCCGTCGATCAGCGCCCTGACGTCCAGGGGGCGCAGGTCGGAGCTGGTCGCCTCGCGGGGCAGGTAGGCGGAGTGCCAGGGCAGATACCGGACGACGGCTCCCGCGCCGATCGCCGTGGCGGTCAGTTCGCGGATGCGCGCGGTCGGCAGGCCGGGGATCGCCAGCAGTACGGCTTCGGCCTGGTGCTCCGCTACGAGGTGCGCCAGGTCCGGGAGGGTGCCGAGGAGCGGCAGGGCCGGCTCGGGCCGGGCTCCGCGGTCGGCGAACGGGTCGCGGGCGTCATCCACGAAGCCGATCGGCCGCAGCTCCTGGTCCTCGGCGCCGCGCGAGCCCGCTGCGCCGTGCAGGTCCCGCACCAGCGCCCGGCCGGCCCGTCCCGCGCCGACCACCAGCGCGCGCAGCACGGCGGGTGGCCGGATCCACGAGGCGGGTCCTTGCGACCCGTCCCATGGTGCCTCGGCCTGTCCGGTCATCGTTCCTCGCGGTGCCTGGCGCCGCCTCAGCGGGGGTCTTCCCCGATTCCGGCGCGTCGGGCCACCGCCACGGCGGCCAGCGTGGAGTGTACGCAGAGCTTGCCCAGGACGTTCTGCATATGCGTGCGGACCGTGTTGGGCGACAGGAACAGGTGCTGGGCGATGGAGGCGCGGGTCATGCCCGAGACCATGCACTGCAGGACCTCGCGCTCGCGCGGGGTGAGCGCGCCGACCAGGGTCTCGTGCTCGTTGCGCTCCTGCTCGGCGGCCATCAGGTCGCTCAGGACGTAGGTCAGCAGGCGGGGCGGGATGTGCGTCTCGTCGCGCAGGACGCCGCGGACCACCTGGAGCAGGTGCTCCACGGAGCCGTCCTTGGCGACCCAGGCGTTCACGCCGCCGCGGACCGCCTCGGCGACCCGCTTCTCCTCCTCGCCGGCGGTGACCATGATGATGCGGACGTCGGCGTGGCCGGCCCGGATCTCGGCGGCGAAGCGGATGCCGTCGCGGCCGTCGAGGTCCACGTCGAGCAGGACCACGTCCGGGCGGCGCTCGTCGATCAGCCGCCGGGCGCCGTCGATGGTGGTGGTGGCGGCGACCCCGAAGCCGGGCTCGGCACGCAGGCGCGAGGCCAGGGCCTCGGCGAAGGTGCGGTGGTCGTCGACGACAAGGATTCGGACCTCCCCGAGGCCCGCGACGTCGAGGCGCTCCTCGGCGCGGTCCTCGAGTCCGATCGTGGAGGCGTCAAGCATGCTCCCCATCCTTGCAAGCCGGTGGCGCGGCGCCCACCACCATGGTGTGGAGCCGCCGGTACTCCAAATGACGTAGACGCTTGTCTAGACGGGCCCGGTCAGACTGGACCCGGCGGTCACTGCGTCGCGCCGAGGCGGTCCACCGCGCCGACCCGGGCCACGATCGCCGAGGCCTCGACGCGGGAGTGCGCACCCAGCTTGACCAGCACGTTCTGCACGTGGGTGCGGGCCGTGGACTGCGCGATGTCCATGGCGCGGGCGATCTGCTTGGTGGACTCGCCCTCGACGATGCGGCGTAGCACCTCGCGCTCGCGCGGCGTCAGGTAACGCAGCGTGCGCTCGGCCTGATCGACGTCCGGGGCCTTGAGATGCCGGACCGCCGCGCGCAGCAGCTCGGGATCCACCGCCACCTCGCCGCCGGCGACCCGCTCCAGGATCTGCACGATGCCGTCGATCCGCTGATCCTTGCGAGTGAAACCGGACACCCCGAGATCCAGCGCGGCACTGACGATCGCCGGATCGTCGGTCGCCGAGACCATCAGCACCTTGGTGCGCGGATGCCGCTCCAGCACGGCCCGCGCCAGCTCCAGGCCCGCGGTGACCATCCGGCTGTTCGGCCGCGACACCGGGAACGCCTGCTCCCCCGCGGTCGCCAGCGGCGAGGCGGCGGCGCGCGCCGAGACGGACATCGGGAAGTGCACGTCCAGCATCAGGATGTCCGGATCCAGGGAAGCCACGGCGGCCAACCCCTGCGCCGGGGTCGAGGTCACGGCCTCGACCTGGTAGCCCTTGGCGGCCAGCGAGGCGGCCAGGGACTCGGTGAGCAGGGTGTGGTCGTCGCAGAGCACGATCCTGGTGGGCATCAGAAAGCGCCTCCTGGGAGCAGGGAGAGCTGGACCGAGGCGACCGGCTGCAGCGCCGAGGCGGGGATGCGCGGGGGATGGGTCAGGTTCGCCTGGGAGGGGAGCTGGATCGAGGCGAGGGCGGTGTCGTCCTGACCGGTGGGGATGATGTGGAGGGGCTGGGTGTCGGAGGGGTCGAAGGTGGGGGTGGGGGGCTGGGGGGCTTGGGTTGGTGTCGGTGTTGGTGTCGGTGTCGGTGTCGGTGTCGGTGCCGGCGCCTGCGCCGGGAGCTGTGGTGCGGCGAACGCGGGCGGGGCGGTCGGTGTTTGCGTGGCGGCGGCTTCGACCTGGGCCTGCGGTGTGCCGGAGTGTGCCGGGCCAGCGGCGGCAAAGACATCTGCGGCGAACGCGGGCGCGGCAGTGCGGGCCGGCTCGTCGGCAGAGGCGAAATCCGGTGCGGCGAACGCGGGCGCGGCGGCCGGTGTTTGCGCGGCGGGGGCTTCGACCTGGGCCTGCGGTGCGCCGGAGGGCGCGGGGCCGGCGGGGGCAAAGACATCTGCGGCGAACGCGGGCGGGGCGGCCGGCGTTTGCGTGGCGGCGGCTTCGACCTGGGCCTGCGGTGCGCCGGAGTGTGCCGGGCCGGCGGGGGCAAAGACATCTGCGGTCGGCGTGGCGGCTTCGGCGGGAGCTTGGGGCGCGGCGGGTGCCGCAGAGCGCGCCGGCTGCGAGGCGGCGGCCTCGGCGGGAGCCTGGGGCCCGGCGCTGCGGCGCTCGGCGAGCAGACCGGTCGGGACCGGGTGCGCGGCGATGTCGGCCTGCTGGGGCATCGGTGGCTGCGGCGCGGTGATCTCCGAGGGCGCGTCGTAGACGCGACGCTGAGGCGCGGCGTCGTTCTTCAGCGGCAGGCCGAAGTAGCCCGTCTCCGCAGCGTCCGAAGACTGGTTCTTCTGCGCCGCGACCCCGAAGAAGCCGCGGTCGTCGGCCGGGCGGTTCTGCTGCGCCGGCAGCCCGAAGTAGCTCCGGTTGGCGGCAGCCTCCGGTGCGATGGCCGGCGGCGCGGCGATCGCGTCCTGCTCCGTCGCCCGGGCCCCGAACAGGTTCCCCCGGTCCGCGGGCCCGCCGATCGCCAGCTGCTCCGGTGTACCGGAGATGGCCATCGGCTCCGGCCAAGCGCTGATCCGGGTCACGAAAGCGTGGCCGCCGGTCAGCGTGTGGCCCGTCGGCGCGACGGTGTGACCTGCCGCCGGGGCGGTGTGCCTGGCGATGGCGAGGTCGTCCACGTCCTCGAAGTCGTCCTCGTCGAGGTCATTGAAATCGTCGAAGTCCGCCAGCGCCCGGTGCAGGTTGCCGGCCGCGAGCTCGGCGGCCAGCTGGGTCAGCGAGATCTCGCCGTGGAAGGTCTTGGTCAGCTCGTCGTCGGCGCTCAGCGGGCGGATCGGGGTGACCGGGAGGACCAGCCGGACCAGCGCGCCGCCCAGCGGGCCCTCGGCGAACTCCACCGAGCCGCCGGCGGCCTCTATCGTGCGGCGGACGACCGCCAGGCCCAGGCCGTGGCCGGCCGGGATGTTGCCGAAGCCGGGGCCGCTGTCGTCGACCTCTATCACCGCGCGTTCGCCCTCGGCGGTCTCGAAGCGGCGGACGGTCACCTGGACGCGGCCGGAGTCGCCGGCGGCGCGGGTGCCGTTGGACAGGACGTTGCCCAGTGCCCGCTTGAACAGCACCGGGTCCACCGTCACGTGCAGCGGGTCCTCGGCCGCGGCCAGGGCCAGGTCGCCGTCGAAGGTGGCCCGCCAGCGCTCCACGGACTCCGCGGCCAGGCCGGCCACGTTGCACGGCACCGGATCGCCCAGGCCGTCCACGCCCTGCTTGGCGTCGTCCAGGAACTGGCGGACCGTCGCGGATATCTCCTCGGTCTGGGACATGATCTCCTGCAGCACGTCCCGGACCCGCTCGGGCACGTCCGGCCGCAGTTCGGCGGCGGAGGCCAGCATCAGGATCGCGGCGACCGGCTGGCGCAGGTCGTGGCAGACCTCGCGGACCCGGTCCAGGGGGATCGCGGTGCCGCCGTCGGCGTACAGGACCGCGTCGCGGCGGTGCGAGCCGTGGTAGCGCTCCAGCTCCGCCCCGGTGGCACTGGTGGCACCGGTGGTCCCGGCCTCGATCGCTCTGGTCGCTTCGGCGGTTCCGGGAGCTCCGGGCGATCCGGGCGTTCCGGTGGCAGAGGGATCGGCGGAAAGACCGGCGGCCGCGGCTCGCGCCGCCTTGTCCGCCGCCTCCTGGGCCCGCAGCTCGCGCAGGTCCAGCAGCACGGTCTCGTCCGTGCCGCGGAGGTACGGGTCCTTCGACCCGCCGGCGCCGCCCGCCGGTCCGCTCATGTCGGCGCCGGGCGTGGTGGTGTCCGTGGTCGTGCTCATGATCGTCCCCCACCCCAGCGGTTCCGGGCACGGTCCGACGCGCGGCGGATCGGACATGCGGCCCCGGCGGGCCGTGCGTCCGCGTAGCGTGCCACGCGCCTCCCCCTTGCTCCGGCCGCCGGGCGAACCCCGCGGCCATCATCGACGTTACGCCGGCGGACCACGGGCGAGCAGGCAGGACGCGACGGATCACGCGATGGGAGCAACCGGCCGGCCGGCGGGTGTACGCCGCCCGCGGTCCTGCCCTCCCACCTCGAACCCGGCAGGCCCCCACGACCCACCCGACCGGTTCCCCCGGTCCGGCTTCGAGGTCGATCGCCGTCTACTCGGAGAGTGAGAGCCACTCATCCTCTAGACGGAGACGTTCCTCATGCAACTCGCGTAGCTTAGCGTCCGCATCGGCCGCTGCGAGATAGTCTCCCCCAATCCGTGAGAGTTCCTCATGCAGCGCGGCCTCCAACTCGGCGATCTTGTCCAGGCGCCGTTCGATGCGCGCCAGTTCCTTCTTGGTCGCGCGGTCCTCGCGAGAGCCCGCACCACCGCTCGACAGGTTTGACTGCTGGGCGGGCGCTTTGGTTGTGCGGGAGTTGGAAACCTCTGTGGCGCGCTGCTCACGGTGGGCGAGGTACTCGTCGACGCCACCGGGGAGCAGCCGGATCCGGCCGTCCCCGTACAGCGCGGCGACCCGGTCGGTGGTGCGCTCCAGGAAGTAGCGGTCGTGGCTGACCACCAGCAGGCTGCCCGGCCAGCCGTCGAGGATGTCCTCAAAAGCGGTGAGGGTGTCGATGTCCAGATCGTTGGTGGGCTCGTCGAGCAGCAGGACGTTCGGGGCGTCCATCAGCAGCCTGAGCAGCTGCAGCCGGCGCCGCTCGCCGCCGGACAGGTCGCCGACGCGCGTCCACTGCTTCTCGCCGGCGAAGCCGAACCGCTCCAGCAGCTGCCCGGCGGTCAGGGTCTTGCCCTTGCCGATCTCGACCGTGGAGTGGACCTTCTCCACCGCCTCCAGCACCCGCCAGGTGGGGTCGATCTCGGCTACCTCCTGCGACAGGTGCGCCGGCTTCACGGTGACCCCGGTGACCACGCGCCCGGAGTCCGGCTGCGCCTCGCCGAGCAGCAGCCGGACCAGCGAGGACTTGCCGGAGCCGTTGACGCCGATCAGGCCCAGCCGCTCGCCGGGCCCGAGCTGCCAGGTGACGTGCTGCAGCAGCTGCTTCTGTTCGGCGCCCTCGCCCACGGCGTAGGACACGTCCTCCAGCTCGTAGACGGTCCGCCCGAGCCGGCTGGTCGCGAACTTCTGCAGCTCGGTGCTGTCCCGGACCGGCGGCTCGGCGGCGATCAGCTCGTTGGCCGCCTCGATCCGGAACTTCGGCTTGCTGGTCCGGGCCGGGGCCCCGCGCCGCAGCCAGGCCAGCTCCTTGCGCAGCAGGTTCTGCTTGCGGTCCCACTCGGCGTCGGCCTGCCGCGACCGCTCGGCGCGGGCCAGGACGTAGGCCGAGTAGCCGCCGTCGTAGTCGAGCACCTGCCCGTTGACGACCTCCCAGGTGCGCGTGGTGACGGCGTCCAGGAACCAGCGGTCGTGGGTGACGGTGAGCAGCGCGGGCTTGGCGGTCGCCAGATGCCGGGCCAGCCAGGCGATGCCCTCGACGTCGAGGTGGTTGGTGGGCTCGTCGAGCAGCAGCAGGTCGTGCTCGTTGATCAGGGCCTTGGCCAGCGCCACCCGCCGCCGCTCGCCGCCGGACAGCGGCCCGATCCGGGTGTCCATGCCGTCGGGGAACCCCGGGAAGTCGATCCCGCCGAACAGCCCGGTGATGACGTCGCGGACCCGCGCGTCGGCCAGCCACTCGTGGTCGGGCTTGTCGGCGACCAGCTCGTGCCGGATGGTCGCGTCCGGATCGAGGGTGTCGTGCTGCCCGACGAAGGCGATGCGCAGCCCGCCGGTGTGCGTGACGCGCCCGGAGTCGGGCTCGTCGAGCTTCGCGAGCACCCGCAGCAAGGTCGACTTGCCGCCACCGTTGCGGCCGACCACGCCGATCCGGTCGCCCTCGGACAAGCCCAGCGAGACTTTGTCCAGGAGGGTGCGGGCGGTGTAGGCCTTGGAGACGTTCTCCAGGTTGACGAGGTTGACAGCTTGGGGTGCCATTCCGCCAACGCTACCGGGTGGTGGCGGGGGCGGTTGTCAGACGTCCGTGAGATCGATCTCCACGGGGAAGCCGAGGTTGGTCTTCACGACGCCGTCGAAGATGCCGGTGTTCTGGTAGACACCGGTCTTGGGGTCGAGGGAGTACGTGTAGATGACCGGTTGTTCGCCATCGATCTCGATCCGCCAGTAGTACCGGATTCCGGCGGCCGCATATTCGAGTGGCTTCACCATCCGGTCCGTCGACTGCGAACCGGGCGAGACGATCTCGACCACCGCTAGCACTGCGTCGAGCGGGATCCGTCGATTACGCGGAGTGTCCGCCTTGTACACGAGCACGTCAGGTTGGCGGTTCAGGAGCGGGATGTCACGAAGTCGAAGATCAACATCCTCAGTGGTGCGCCACGCGGGCCCGCCTGCTGCCTCGATGACGTTCGCGATACGCCGCGACACATCGTTGTGGAACGGGGTGGGGGTAGGGCTCACGTGGACCATCCCGTCGACGATTTCGATGTTGCGGCAAAGCTCCTCCGGCATGGCGTCGTACTGCTCTGCGCTTATCTGCTCGTGCATCCACGAGTAATCGACCGTCTCAACAGACATGTCCCACTCCTCCCTCCGGCTTTGTGGCCAGCCTAGCTGTCGCTCTCGGTGTTCGGTACACCCGAAAGGACCAAATTGAGTAGCCGCCCCGCCCCCGCCTTGTCCAACGGGTTGTTCCCGTTCCCGCACTTCGGCGACTGCACGCACGACGGACACCCCTCCGCGCACTCGCACGCCGCGATCACGTCCCGCGTCGCCGTCAGCCACGCCACGGCCGCGCCGTACGCGCGCTCGGCGAAGCCGGCGCCGCCGGGGTGGCCGTCGTAGACGAACACCGTGAGGCGCTCGGTGTCCGGGTGCATCGGCATCGAGACGCCGCCGATGTCCCAGCGGTCGCAGGGGGTGAACAGGGGGAGGAGGCCGATGGAGGCGTGTTCGGCGGCGTGGGCGGCGCCGGCGCTCATGGCGGTGTCGAGTTCGGCGTCGCGGAGGGCCGCGGGGTGGACGGTCCACCAGACCGCGCGGGTGCGCAGGATGCGCTCCGGGAGGTCCAGGGGCTTGGTCTCGATGATCTGGCCGGTGCCGGCCTTGCGCTTCAGGTAGGAGACCACCTGGGTGCTCACCTCGACCGAGCCGAAGTGCAGGGAGGCGTCGCCCCAGTCCTGGGTCTGCTCGGTCTCCAGGATGGCCACCTGGACCACGTCCCGGGCCATCGTGGTGTAGTCCGGGTTGGCGCGGTGGACCAGCGCTATGTTCTGCTCCAGGTCCAGCTTGTCCACCAGGTACGTGTGGCCCTGGTGCAGGTACACGGCGCCGTCGTGGACCGTCGAGTGCGACGCGCCCTCGTCCACGGTGCCGAGCAGGCGGCCGGTCTGGTCCTCGACGATGCGGACCGTCGGGCCGCCGGTGCCGCGCAGGTCGGTCAGGGCCGAGGGGCGCTCGCGCCGGGTCCAGTACCAGCCGGTGGGCCGGCGGCGCAGGTACTCGCGGCGGGTCAGGTCGGTCAGCAGGGCTTCGGTGGCGGGGCCGAAGAGGTCTAGGTCCGCTTCCGTTAAGGGCAGTTCCGCAGCGGCCGCGCAGAGGTGCGGCGCCAGGACGTAGGGATTGTCCGGGTCCAGGACGGCGGCCTCGACCGGGCGGTCGAAGATCGACTCGGAGTGGTGCACCAGGTAGGTGTCCAGGGGGTCATCGCGCGCGATGAGGACTGCCAGCGCCCCCTGCCCGGCGCGTCCGGCGCGCCCTGCCTGTTGCCACAGAGAGGCGCGGGTGCCGGGGAAACCGGCCATGAGCACGGCGTCGAGCCCTGCGACGTCCACGCCGAGTTCCAGGGCCGTGGTGGCGGCCAGGCCGACGAGCGCGCCGTCCAGGGTCGGGTCCATGTGCAGAGCGGCCTCTAGAGCGCGGCGTTCGGTCTTGAGATATCCCCCTCGGTACGCCGCGATGCGCTTTCCATAGCCCCTGCGGCGCTCCTCCAGATAGTCGCGGGTCTGCATCGACACCTGTTCGGCGCCGCGCCGGGAACGTGTGAAGACCACTGTGCGGACGTCGTCCAGGACCAAGTCCGTCAGCAGATCCGCGGCCTCCGCTGTAGCGGAGCGGCGCACGGGCGCTCCGCGCTCCCCGATGAGGGTTGTCAGAGGGGGTTCCCAGAGGGCGAACACCAGCGGGCCGCGCGGAGAGGAGTCATCTGTAACCGCCGCGACCTCAACGCCGGTCAGCCGAGAGGCCGACACTGCGGGGTCGGCGGTGGTGGCCGAAGCCAGTATGAAAGTCGGACTGGATCCGTAGCGCGCGCAGATACGGCGCAGTCGCCTTAGGACCGCGGCCACGTGTGAGCCGAAGACACCTTTATAGGTGTGGCATTCGTCGATGACCACATAGCGGAGCTTCCGCAGGAATGACGCCCAGCGCGCGTGTCCCGGCAGAAGTGAGTAATGCAGCATGTCCGGATTGCTCAGAACGTAGTTCGCATGCTGACGTACCCAGTCGCGCGCCTCAGTGTCCGTATCGCCGTCCAGCAGTCCGGCGCGGACCCCCGGTACGTCCAAACGAGTGAGACGCCTGAGTTGGTCCGCGGCCAGCGCCTTCGTCGGCGCCAGGTACAGCGTGGTGCCGGCGTTCTCGCGGATCGCGGTCAGCGCCGGCAGCTGGAAGCCCATGGACTTGCCGGAGGCGGTGCCGGTGGCGAGCGTCACATGCCGGCCGTCCCGGGCCGCCTCGGCCGCCGCGACCTGGTGCCGCCAGGGCCGGGGCACGCCTCCGGCCTCGCGGAACCCGTGCACCACGGCTTCGTCGGCCCACTCCGGCCACTCGGCGTGCTCCGCGTCCCGGGCCGGTACCACGCGCACATGCGTCACACGTTCAGCGCGCGACGCGGGAACCGAGATCAGTCTCTCCAGCGTTGGTTGGAGGGAACCGGCGACGGAACCTTCCGGGATACCGGCATCCGACCCGGGTGTTGGTGTGGACACACCACCCGTGTCGGGGTTTTGCTGGTAAGGAGGAGTCGGCGACATCGCAGTCCAGTATCCGACAGCCAGACCGACTCCATGCCCGAATCCCGACCTGGAATCCGAGCGACCATCCGAAACGACATGAACTTCCGGCGGCGCGGAGCACTCGCCTCCCCGCTAACGGGGCCGGTACGGCGCACCATTAGAGGGCACTTGACGCGAATCGTGGCCGAGTGTCACCCCGAGGTGATTGACTGTGCTCAAGCCCTGACCCGGGTGAAGCTGTACTTTGTGTTGCCGAGGACACACCTTTTCTCACCCCCGCCACGGCGGGAAGGCACCGATTTTGGAGGCCGGCAGTGGACCTGAAGCTGGAGACGCGAGACGAGAACGGCCGGACGATCGTCAAGGTCGGCGGGGAGATCGACGTGTACACCGCCCCGAAGCTGCGCGAACAGCTGGTCGAGCTCGTCGGTGCCGGGAAGTACCACCTGATCGTGGACATGGAGGACGTCGACTTCCTCGACTCCACCGGTCTGGGCGTCCTGGTCGGCGGCCTGAAGCGGGTGCGGGCGCACGACGGCTCGCTGCGCCTGGTCTGCACCCAGGAGCGGATCCTGAAGATCTTCCGGATCACCGGCCTGACCAAGGTGTTCCCGATCAGCGACAGCGTGGAGCAGGCCGTCACCGCCGTCGACTAGCGGTCATCGGCGGGCCGCGGCGCGGGAGACAACCGCGCTCAGGCCCGCCGCGTACCCCGGCCATCACATCCCGCACTTGTTCCTAAGGGGTCTGCCAACATGGATGCGCAATCGTCGGCCGTCGGCACGGTGGCCAAGACGGAGAGCGCCACGGCCGTTCTGCTGCGGTTCACCCCGCAGCCCGAGCATGTCCGGACCGCGCGCCTGGTCGCGGTCGCCCACGCCCGCCGGGTCGGCGTGGAGGCCGGCCTGCTCGACGAGGTCCGCCTCGCCGTCGGCGAGGCCTGTTCCCGGGCCGTCGGCCTGCACCAGCGGCACTGTCCGGGCGAACCGGTCGTGGTGGTGCTGGACGCGGTCGACGAGTCCGACTCCGGCCTGGTCGCCGACCGGTTCGTGGTGACGGTGGCCGACAAGGTCTCCGGCGCGGTGCCGGGCCAGCGCGACGGGGCCGCGGCCGCCGACGACGGTGAAACCGCCGCCGAGGCGGCCGGCACCGAGGCGACCGGCGCCGCGCAGGACGACGACGAGGAAGACCTCGACGACGCCGAGATGGGCCTGGCCGTTCTGACCGGGCTGGTCGACGACCTCGACATCACCTCCGGGCCCGACGGGGGCTCGGTCCGTATGGGATGGCCCGTCAAGGACTTCTGAGCACACTTATATGAACACCGGTTCGAGCTACCGGCACAGGCTCAAGTAGGCTCGTAGCACTCATCGCGGCGGAGCGCCCCCATCCCTGGGTGCTCCGCCGATTCACTGGGCATCAGCCCACATCAAGCGACGCTCGCATTCACCAAACCGAGTGAAAAGTGTCCTTCATCACATAGCGATCCGTGAGGTCGGCGAAACGATCTGTTGACCGACCTCGGGTTTTCGCGCGTAGACTCCCCTGCCATTGGCTGTGATCTGAGTTACAGCGTCGGAAATACGGATCGTCACAGTGGAGGACGCATGCCGCGAATCGCGGACAGCGGCTCGACGGTGATCCCATTGGCCGGGGGCAACCTCGCCTGGATCTTCGTGGTGGCCGTGATCGCCCTGGGTGCGCTTGGCGTCGCCGGAATCCTCGTCAAAGAGGTTCTGGCGGCCAGTGAGGGCACAGAGAATATGAAACGCATCGCGGCCGCGGTGCAAGAAGGCGCTTCAGCATACCTCGCGCGGCAGTTCCGTACGCTGGCGATCTTCGCGGCCGTGGCCTTCTTCCTGCTGCTGGCGCTGCCCGCCGACGACTGGTCGCAGCGCATCGGCCGCTCGGTGTTCTTCCTGGTCGGCGCCGCCTTCTCGGCCACGACCGGGTATGTCGGCATGTGGCTGGCGGTGCGCTCCAACGTGCGCGTGGCGGCCGCGGCGAACGAGTCAGGCTCGCCGCGCGCGATGCGTATCGCGTTCCGCACCGGCGGTGTCGTCGGCATGTTCACCGTGGGCCTGGGCCTGTTCGGCGCCGCCCTGGTGGTGCTGATCTACAAGGGCAACGCCCCGAACGTGCTGGAGGGCTTCGGCTTCGGCGCGGCCATGCTGGCCATGTTCATGCGAGTCGGCGGCGGCATCTTCACCAAGGCCGCCGACGTCGGCGCGGACCTGGTCGGCAAGATCGAGCAGAACATCCCCGAGGACGACCCGCGCAACGCCGCGACCATCGCGGACAACGTCGGCGACAACGTCGGCGACTGCGCGGGCATGGCCGCGGACCTGTTCGAGTCCTACGCGGTGACCCTGGTCGCGGCGCTGATCCTGGGCAAGATCGCCTTCGGCACCCAGGGCCTGGTGTTCCCGCTGCTGGTGCCGGCGCTCGGCGTGATCACCGCGGTGATCGGCATCTTCGCGGTGTCCCCGCGCACCGGGGACAAGAACGCGATGGCGGCGATCAACCGCGGCTTCTTCATCAGCGCCGTCGTGGCGGTGATCCTGGTGGCGATCGCGGCGTTCACCTATCTGCCGGACAAGATCTCCAAGCTGGACCGCGTCGATCCCAGTGTGCTGACCGACGCCGCGACCAAGGACCCGCGGCTGATCGCGCTGGGCGCGGTGGTGATCGGCATCGTGGTCGCCGCCGTCATCCAGGTGCTGACCGGGTACTTCACCGAGACCACCCGGCGTCCGGTGCAGGACATCGGCAAGACCTCGCTGACGGGGCCCGCGACCGTGGTCCTGGCCGGCATCGGGATCGGCCTGGAGTCCGCGGTGTACTCGGCGCTGCTGATCGGCGGCGGCGTGTTCCTGGCGTACCTGCTCGGTGGCGCATCCCTCACGCTGTCGCTGTTCGCGGTGGCCATGGCCGGCACCGGCCTGCTGACCACGGTCGGCGTCATCGTGGCGATGGACACCTTCGGCCCGGTCTCGGACAACGCGCAGGGCATCGCGGAGATGTCCGGCGACGTCGGCGAGGAGGGCGCGAAGGTGCTGACCTCGCTGGACGCGGTCGGCAACACCACCAAGGCGATCACCAAGGGCATCGCGATCGCGACCGCCGTGCTGGCCGCGACCGCGCTGTTCGGGTCGTTCACCCAGAAGATCACCGAGACGGTCGCCAAGGTCCACAACCCCAAGCTGGGCAGCCTGGAGCAGTCCCTGCAGTTCGGCGGCGTCCTGAACGTCGGCGACCCGCGGAACCTGTTCGGTCTGATCATCGGCGCGTCCGTGGTGTTCCTGTTCTCGGCGCTGGCGATCAACGCCGTGTCCCGGGCCGCGGGCGCGGTCGTGTACGAGGTCCGCCGCCAGTTCCGGGAGATCCCGGGGATCATGGACGGCACCGGCCGTCCGGAGTACGGCCGCGTGGTGGACATCGTCACCACCGACTCGCTGCGCGAGCTGGTCACCCCGGGCCTGCTGGCGGTGATGGCGCCGATCGCGGTCGGCTTCACCCTCGGCGTCGGGGCGCTGGGCTCCTACCTGGCCGGCACCATCGGCGCCGGCGTGCTGATGGCGGTCTTCCTGTCGAACTCCGGCGGGGCCTGGGACAACGCCAAGAAGCTGGTCGAGGACGGCAACTTCGGCGGCAAGGGCTCCGAGGCGCACACCGCGACCATCGTCGGCGACACCATCGGCGACCCGTTCAAGGACACCGCCGGCCCCGCGATCAACCCGCTGATCAAGGTGATGAACCTGGTCAGCCTGCTGATCGCGCCGGCCGTGGTGCAGCTGTCGATCGGCACCTCGGCCAACGCCGCGGTCCGCGCCCTGATCGCAATCGTCGCCATCCTGGTGATCGTCGCCGCGGTCTGGAACAGCAAGCGCAAGTCGATCGCCGTCTCCGACTCCAACTCCGACTCGCACTCCACCCCGGTCACCGGCACCGGCCCGGCGGTCGAGGCCGCGGCGTCCGCCCCCGGCGCGCCGCGGAGCGGGGACGAGGACACGACGATGGAGGCTTCCGCGCAGTCGATCTGAGCGGGTGCTTCGGGAGTTCTCTCCTATTAAATAGGGCGCCCTCGGCCTTCGGGTCGGGGGCGCCCCACGTTTCCCGCGACAATGGACTCATGGAGAAGCTGCGCGAAGCCCTGATCAAGGCCGACTACACCGTCGACGGCGTCTTGGAAGTCCTCGGCCCGCTGGCGTACGCGGCGCTGGCCAGGAGCGAGAGCGTGCCGGCGCTGCGGGCGACGGGTGGGGGCTCGCCGGTCGAGACGCTGATCCGGCTCTTCCTCTTGCAGCAGCCGGTGGACCGAAAAGCCGTCGAGGCCGCGTTGCCGGTTGAGGAGTCGGTGGCCGCCGGGTTGGTCACGGTCGACGGGGAGCAGGTGCGGGCCGCCATCGACATCCGGCCCTATGGCGACGACGACGGCCACGACTGGTACCTGGTCTCCGACCTGTCCGGCGGGCTGCACGCGCAGGGGCAGGGCCATCCGGTGCGCGAGGACCACGTGCTCGGCGTCGGGGGTGCCTCCACGACGCTGGCGCAGCTCACCATCCGTGATCGGTTCGGGTCCGCGCTGGACGTCGGGACCGGCGGGGGAGTCCAGGCGCTGCACCTGTCGACGCACGTCGACCGGGTCGTCGGTAGCGACCGGAACCCGCGGGCGCTCAAGTTGGCGCGGATGACGCAGCAGCTCTCCGGGGTGGCGCTGTTCGACCTTCGCGAGGGTTCCCTGTTTGAGCCAGTTGAGGGAGAGCGGTTCGACCTGATCGTCTCCAACCCGCCGTTCGTCATCTCGCCGGACAATGTCGCGCAGGGCGGCCGGTTCGTCTACCGCGACTCCGGGCTGCCGGCCGACGAGGTGTGCCGGCAGCTGGTCGCCGACGCGCACCGGCACCTGGCCGAGGACGGCTGGTGCCAGGTGCTGGCCAACTGGCTGCACGTGGACGGCGTGGACTGGCGCGAGCGGGTGGCCGGCTGGGTCCGGGACACCGGCTGCGACGCGTGGGTGGTGCAGCGCGAGGCGCAGGACCCGGCCGAGTACGTCGAGCTCTGGCTGCGCGACTCCGGCGAGTACGGCACGCCGGACTACCCGCAGCGCTACGACGCCTGGCTGGACTACTTCGAGCAGAACAAGGTCAGTGCCATCGGCTTCGGCTGGATCACCCTGCACAACGCCGGCGCCGACAGCCCCCTGATGCGCCTGGAGGAGATCTCGCACCCGGTCGAGCAGCCGCTCGGGCCGCACATCCCCAGCTGGTTCGCCCGCCACGACTTCCTGCGCGGCACCGACGACGAGGCGCTGATGCACCGCAAGTTGGCGGTTGCGCCGGACGTGCGCTGGGAGCAGGTGGCGCGGCCGACGTACGAGGGCGGTAGCGGCTGGGGGAGCGACTCCTCGCGGCTGAGCCAGCAGGAGGGCTTCATGCGCTCGGCGGACATCGACCCGGTCGGGGCGGCCGTGGTGGGTGCCTCGGATGGTGAGACGCCGCTCGGGGAAATCTTGGACGCCGTCGGCGAACGCTACGGGATCGACGGCCGGAGCCTGCGCACCGGCGCGGTCGAGGCCATCCGGGGGCTGGTCGAAGACGGCTATCTCTTCCCCGTGGCCTAGGCGACACTCAGGGCTGTCATCAGCGTCGATCCCCTCAACACCGGTTGTCGTGCGTCACATCCGTCCCACCTCTGGCGTTTTCGGGTTCCGTCCTATACGCCAGTTCGGGTTAACGTTCGGTTGTACGCCGACCATTCAAGACAACGAGTAGGACACAGTAGACAGCGCGGAGACGTACGGCTGAGGTACGGTCACTCTCCGTTGGTGTCGCGGTATCCCGACTACGTGTCACACCGCGGTGTGCGGGGTACGCCCAAGCGCGTATCCCTTGGGGCTAGAGGCTGGGAAGCAGAGGTAACGGTGGCAGGCAAGGGTTCAGCGGACTCGGGCGGCGCGACTCGCCGGCTGGTCATCGTCGAGTCGCCGGCCAAGGCGAAGACGATCAAGGGCTACCTCGGAGCGGGTTACACCGTCGAGGCCTCGGTCGGCCATATCCGCGACCTCCCAGCCGGGGCGGACGAGGTACCCGAGAAGTACAAGGGCACCTCGATGGGCCGGCTCGGGGTGGACGTGGACGGCGACTTCGAGCCGCTGTACCTGGTCAACGCCGACAAGCGCAAGCAGGTCGCCAAGCTCAAGGACCTGCTCAAGGAAGCCGACGAACTCCTGCTCGCCACCGACGAGGACCGCGAGGGCGAGGCCATCGCGTGGCACCTCCAGGAGGTGCTCAAGCCCAAGGTCCCCTCCAAGCGCATGGTGTTCCACGAGATCACCCGCGAGGCGATCCAGGACGCCGCGCGGAACACCCGCGAGATCAACCTGCAGCTGGTCGACGCGCAGGAGACCCGCCGCATCCTGGACCGGTTGTACGGCTACGAGGTCTCCCCGGTGCTGTGGAAGAAGGTCGGCCCCGGGCTGTCCGCGGGCCGCGTGCAGTCCGTGGCCACCCGGATGGTGGTGGACCGGGAGCGGGAGCGCATGGCGTTCACCGCCGCCGAGTACTGGGACCTGACCGGCACGTTCGAGACCCTGAAGGCCGGCGGCCCGGACGACCCGCGGGCGATGACCGCGCGGCTGTCCAGCGTCGACGGCAAGCGCGTGGCCGCCGGCCGCGACTTCGGCCCCGACGGGCAGCTCAAGTCCGGCAGCCAGAACGTCGCGCACCTCACCGAGGTCACCGCCAAGGCGCTGGCCGCCGCTCTGCGGGACGCCGACTTCAGCGTGCGCGGCGTGGAGCGCAAGCCGTACCGGCGCTCGCCGTACGCGCCGTTCCGGACCACCACGATGCAGCAGGAGGCCAGCCGCAAGCTCGGCATGGACTCCAAGCGCGCCATGCGGGTCGCGCAGAGCCTGTACGAGAACGGCTACATCACCTATATGCGTACCGACAGCATCACGCTGTCGGACACCGCGCTGAACGCCGCGCGGACCCAGGTGCGCGACCTCTACGGCGCGGACTATCTGCCGGACGTTCCGCGGCGGTACGACTCCAAGGTGAAGAACGCGCAGGAGGCGCACGAGGCGATCCGCCCCTCCGGCGACACGTTCCGCACCCCGGCGCAGACCGGCCTGTCCGGCGACGAGTTCCGGCTCTACGAGCTGATCTGGATGCGGACCGTCGCCTCGCAGATGAAGGACGCCACCGGGCACACGGTGACCGTGAAGGTCGGCGGCGCCGCTTCCGACGGCCGGGACGTGGAGTTCAGCGCCAGCGGCCGCATCATCTCCTTCCACGGCTTCCTGAAGGCCTACGTGGAGGGCACCGACGACCCGGACGCCGCGCTGGACGACTCCGAGCAGCGGCTGCCCGCGGTGGCCGAGGGCGACGCGCTGACCACGACCAAGGTCACCGCGGACGGGCACTCGACCAAGCCGCCCGCACGCTTCACCGAGGCCTCGCTGATCAAGGAGATGGAAGAGCGCGAGATCGGCCGGCCCTCGACGTACGCCACGATCCTGGGCACGATCCTGGACCGAGGTTACGCGTTCAAGAAGGGCACGGCGCTGGTCCCGTCCTACATCGCCTTCGCGGTGGTCGGGCTGCTGGAGAACCACTTCGGCGACCTGGTGAACTACGAGTTCACCGCGCGCATGGAGGATGACCTGGACCGCATCGCCCGCGGCGAGGCGCAGCGCGTGCCGTGGCTGCGGCGGTTCTACTTCGGCCCGACCGAGGAGGAGCAGCTCGGCCGTGCCGATCACCAGGGCGGCGACAGCGCGGTGTTCGACCACCTCGGCGGCCTGAAGGACCTGGTGACCGACCTGGGCAACATCGACGCCCGGGAGGTGAACTCCTTCCCGGTCGGGAACGAGGGGATCATCCTGCGCGTCGGCCGCTTCGGACCGTACATCGAGCGCAATCTGGAAGACGGCACCCAGCAGCGCGCCAGCGTTCCGGACGACCTGCCGCCGGACGAGCTGACCCCGGCCTTCGCCGAGGAGCTGTTCCTGCAGCCCAGCGGCGACCGGGAACTGGGCAAGGACCCCTCGACCGGCTTCGAGGTGGTGGCCAAGGCCGGCCGCTTCGGCCCCTACGTCACCGAGATCCTGCCCGAGGGCACCCCGACCCGCGGCAAGAACGCGGTGAAGGCCCGCACCGGCTCGCTGTTCAAGAGCATGGGCCTGGACACGGTGACGCTGGAGGAGGCGCTGCAGCTGCTGTCGCTGCCGCGCGTGGTCGGCGCCGACCCGGAGTCCGGCGAGGAGATCACGGTCCAGAACGGCCGCTACGGCCCGTACCTGAAGAAGGGCGCGGACTCCCGCTCCATCACCTCCGAGGAGCAGATCTTCACGATCACCCTCGAAGAGGCGCTGGAGATCTACAAGCAGCCGAAGGCCCGCGGACGCGGCGCGGCCAAGCCGCCGCTGCGCGAACTCGGGCCGGACCCGGTGTCGGGCAAGCCGATCGTGATCAAGTCGGGCTTCTACGGCGAGTACCTGACCGACGGCGAGACCAACGTGACCATCCCCAAGAGCGAGACGGTCGAGGGCATCACGCCGGCGAAGGCCTTCGAGCTGCTGGCGGAGAAGCGGGCGAAGGGGCCGGCGAAGAAGACGGCCAAGAAGGCCGCCGCGAAGAAGACGACGGCGAAGAAGACGGCGGCTTCGGGGACGAAGACGGCGAAGGCCACGGCGGCGAAGAAGACGGCTGCCAAGAAGACGGCGAGTTCCGGGACGAAGTAGGCGGTGGGGACGACGTGGCGCGGGGCGTTTGGGGCCCCGGCCGCTGGGTCCGGGCGGCGGCGCCGGGCGGGCACGGCGGTGATGGTGCGCCGTCACGCTCAAGAGTGAATATGGCCGGGTTTTCTTCGCTCGTCCGAGTGAAGAAAAACCTTGATGTCATTTACGCTGGGTACCGACACGGAGACCGTTCGTAAGATCGGAGCATGAGCGTGGCGGCCCTACCTCCGGCGTTGGAACAGTCCTCGGGCGAGCCTCCCGAGGAGGCCTGGCCGAGCTGGATCGTGCCTCCGGTCTACGGTTTCACCTCCGCCGATCTGGACCGGTTGCCAGGGCTCCCCGCCCATACCGAACTGCTCAACGGGAGTCTGGTCTTCGCGTCTCCCCAAGGCGCTTGGCACAGCCTGGTGATGTTCTTCCTCCGCACTGTGCTGCGATCGAGCGCGCCGGAGGGCTGGCGCGTCACCCATGGGATGACCGCGTGGCTGGACGAACGGAATCGGCCCGAGCCCGACGTCCTGGTGGTCGCCGCTTCGGCGACGCGCCCGGACCTGAGCGAGACCTTCTATCGGCCCGAGGACATCGCGCTGGCCATCGAGATCGTCTCGCCGGAGTCCGTCGAGCGCGATCACGAGGTCAAGCCGCCGAAGTACGCGCGAGCCGGGATCAAGAACCTGTGGCTCATCGAGCGAGACGGCGAGGGGATGATCGCCTACGTCTACACGCTTGATCCGCTTACCGGGGACTACAGCCTGATCGGTACCTTCGGCGAGCGGTTGAAGGTCTCGGTGCCGTTCGACATCGACATCGACCTCACCACCCTCGACGACTACGAGTGACCGCCGCCCCGGCGAGTTCGGCCGACCGGGGACGGGGCGGACCGGCCATAATGGCGCGCATGAGTTCGAGCACGAGTCGGGCCCACGGCGTCGACATCCGCGAGGCGGTGGCGGGGGACGCCGACGACATCGGGCGGGTGCGGCACGCGTCGTGGCAGGTCGCCTATTCGGGGCTGATGCCGGCCGACTATCTCGCGGGGCTGTCGGTGGACGGGTTCGTGCTCAGTGCGCGGCGGATGCTCGCCGACCGGGCGGCGCGGCGGGCGGAGGTGCTGGTCGCCGAGGTGGGCGGGGTGGTGTCCGGCTTCGCGTCGGTCGGGCCGAGCCGGGACGCCGACGAGGATCGGGACCGGGTCGGGGAGCTCTACGCCATATACCTCGATCCGGCGATCTGGCGGCTCGGGATCGGCGCCCGGTTGCAGGAGGTCGCGCTCCAGCGCCTGCGGGACGAGGGGTACGTCGAGGCCACGCTGTGGGTGCTGGCGACCAACAGCGCGTCGCGCGCCTTCTACGAGCACACCGGGTGGCGGCACGACGGCGGGGTCTCCGGGTTCGAGGCCGGGACCGAGGTGCTGGACGAGGCTCGGTACCGCAGGACTTTGTGATCTTGGCCGGGTGACAGCCCGGCGCCACGGCCCGACGTCCGCCTGTGTCCCTCTTTCGGAGGAAACCCTCAGCCCTCTGACCACGCCTCGCGCGATGTGCCCTTTTTGTGATGAAAGGTCGTAGGCGGCGGTGGGTAGCTCACCCCACAGCCAATGCGGATACGGACACACTCGGGCGGCGCGGAAGGAGTTCGGCATGCGGGGACGCGGACACGGCCGGCGGGCGACGCTCGTCACGGCCACGGTCCTGACCGCGGCGCTCCTCGGCGCCGCCGCGCACGCCGACCCGAGCACCCCGGTGATCCCCGGCCAGGGCACCATCGACCGGGCCAAGGTCGACGTCCGCGACCGTCAGACCGCTGCCGACCGGATCCAGGCGGCCCTGGACGCCGCGAGCGGCCACCTGCACGCCCTGCAGGCGACCGCCGGTCTCGCGGCGGAGGCGTACGACGCGGCTGTGGCGCAGGCGGCGACCGCGGCGCAGGCGGCTGACGAGGCCCGGGCCCGCGCGTCCACCGCCCTGGACGCCCAGCACCAGGCCGAGGCGCGGCTCGGGGCGTTCGCGGCCGAGATGTACCGGCAGGGCCCGGACATGGCCATGGCCGTGGCCCTCCTGCACGTCGGCTCCCTGCACGACTACGCAGTCCGCCGCCAGGTCCAGGCGAACTACAACGCGGCCGAGGCGCTGGCCGTCTCCGGCGCGCGGCAGGCGACGAAGGACGCGGCGGCGGCGCGTCAGAAGGCTGACCAGACGGTAGCGGACCAGCGCCGGGCCGAGGCGCGGGCGCAGAGCGCGCTGGGCGCGGCGCGGGCGGCGGCGGCCGACGCGCAGAGCCAGGTCGCCGGGATCCAGGCGCAGCAGAACACGCTGGTGCAGCAACTGGCGGCGGCGCAGGGTATCGAGGTCGGGCTGGAGCGGCAGCGGGAGGCCGGGCTGGCGGAGCTCGCGGCGCAGCAGGCGGCGGCCCGGCAGGCGGCTGCCGCTGCCGCTGCGGCGTCGGCGGCCCGGGCTGCGGGAGCAGGGTCCGGTGGCGGCTCGGCGCACGCGTCCTCGGGCGGCGGCGCGACGTGGACGCCGCCGTCCGCCCCGGTCGGACCCGTGCCGTACGCGGAAGGCGCCGTCCGCCTGATGCTGAACTACATCTACGCGCAGCTCGGCAAGCCCTACGTCTGGGGCGGCGCGGGCCCGGACGTCTTCGACTGCTCCGGCCTGGCGATGCGCGGCCTGGAGGCTGGCGGCTGGTCCTTCCCGCACCCCGCACAATGGCAGTACCTGGCGATGCGCTCGCTCACGTACAACCAGCTCCGGCCCGGCGACCTCGTCTTCTGGGCGGAGGACGGCGCCAACCCGCACACGATCTATCACGAGGCCGTCTACATCGGGAACGACCGCATCATCCAGGCGCCGCACCCCGGCGGCGTGGTCGAGCAGCAGTCGCTGTGGATCAACGGGACGCCGAGCTTCTACGGCCGGCCGTAGTCGGCGCACGCTTACTCGCCGGACCTCACAGAGACACATGGTGCCGATAGCGTGACGGCATGCCGATTCCCGAATTCATTGTCGAGATCCGCAAGAAGATCGGTCACGACCTGCTGTGGCTCCCCGGCGTCACCGGCCTGGTCGTCGACGACGCCCAGCGCCTGCTGGTGGTCCGGCGGGCCGACAACCTCCAGTGGACGCTCGTCTCGGGATGTCTGGACCCGGGGGAGCAGCCGGCGGTCGGGATAGTCCGCGAGATCCTGGAGGAGACCGGCGTGACGGCGCGCGCCGAGCGGGTCTTGGCGGTGGACGTGACCGGCCAGTTCGCGCATGCCAACGGGGACGAGACCGTGTTCATGGACGTCGCGTTCCTCTGCAGGGCGACGGGAGGGACCGCGCGGGTCAACGACGACGAGTCTGTGGACGTCGGGTGGGTCTCGATCGACGAGCTGCCGGAGCTTCCGGCGCGGCATCAGGCTTATGTGAAGCAGTACCTGTCGGGAGTGGAAGCGGCTTGGTTCGCCGAATGAGCTGAATGACATGACGGGGCGCGAGCAGTCGCGCGTTCCGTGCGGACGCGCGACCTGAGGTTTTATTCGCTCGCGACTGTCAGACCCGGCCCGGATGATGGAACCATGGCCGCCATCCAGTTCATCGCCGGTGACGCGACGGTCCCGCAGGCGAAGGGGCCGAAGATCATCGCGCACGTCTGTAACGACCGGGGCGGCTGGGGCAAGGGGTTCGTGCTGGCGCTGTCGGCCCGGTGGAAGGAGCCTGAGAAGGCCTTCCGCAAGTGGCATCGCGAGCGCTCGCGCAACGACTTCGGCCTCGGCGCGGTGCAGGTCGTCGCGGTGGGCCGGGGGCTGTGGGTGGCCAACATGATCGGGCAGCACGGGACCAAGACCGGTTCGGCCGGGCCGCCGATACGCTACGAAGCCGTCGACGAGTGCCTGGCCCGGCTCGCGGAGCACGCGGTCGAGCTCAAGGCGTCGGTCCACATGCCGCGGATCGGCTGCGGGCTGGCCGGCGGCAAGTGGGGGCGGATCGAGCCGCTGGTGGCCGCGCGGCTCACCGAGCGCGGGATCGCGGTCACGATCTACGACCACGACTGAGTGCGCCCGCAACGGCCGGCAGCAGCGCCGCGGGTGTGGCGGAAATCAGCGCGCTTCTGAGTGAGCTTCGGCGCGGTGGGATTTCCGGCAGTCCGATGTCCGAACCGTCAGCAGTGGCACAACAGCCGCACGACCACGCAGTCCTCGTCCAGCGCTTCGAGATACGCCGTGGACCGCCGGGCGAACGTGTCGCTCTCCTCATCGGGGTCGGGGCTGTAGGGCTTGATGCCGGTCCACTCCCCGTCGAGGGTCAGCAGCGCGGCGCGGGCGACGGCCCAGGTCTCGGCCAGCTCGAAACCGGGCTGCGGGTCGCGCGTGTAGATGGTGATCGGGTCCGTGTCGGGGCCGAGGACCCAGGCGCCCAGGCTCGGGTAGCGATCGAAGACCGACTGGTGGTTCAGGGCCTTGATGAGCGGCTGCGCGTGGTGGTCCTCGACCGCCTGCCGGCGCGGGTAGCCCTCGGGGTCGGCGGCGTGCCGGGCCAGGAACGCGGTCAGCGGCTCGGCCGGCGGGTGGTCGGCGACCAGGCGCTCGAAGTCGCGCATCTGCGCCTCCCAGTACGTCAGCGCCTCGGCGCGGGCCGCGCGGCGGCAGGCGTCGAAGTCCAGCAGGCCGCGCGGGCCGCCGTCGCAGCGCAGTGGTTCGTGCGGGGTGCCGACGACGACCGGGTCGGCGTGGATCAGCCGCGGGTCGCCGTCGTGCCGCGGGTTCACGGCGAAGCGCTGCCGCCCGGCGTCCACGCGGTACCAGTCCCAGGTGGCGTCCGGGTCGAAGTCGTCGCCGCGGTTCATGTCGAACGGCGCCATCGCGTCGGCGAGCGCGCGCTCGACGTCGGTGAGCGCGGACGGCGGCAGGCAGACGTTGACCCGGTACTTGCTCATGGATGCGGCCCCTCTCGCCGGTCGCGAAGGGGCCGATGTTAGCCGTCCGCTGCCGCTGTCGGCCAACCGGCTGTCAGGATTCGATGTTCGTGGCGGAATCGGATGGGGACTCGGATGCGGGCTCGGACACGGGCTCAGACATGGACGCCGACGCCCACCGGGCCACCGGCACCGTCGCGAACCCGGCCACGGCGAAGACCGCGCCGAGCAGGGCCCAGCCCGCCAGGCCGTGCCGGATCGCGGTCTGCGTGACCACGAGCGGCCCGGCCATCTGCCCCGCCGCCGTGCCCGCGTTGAACACCCCCTGGTAGGCCCCGACGGCGCGCTCGTCGGCGAGGTCGTAGCTCAGGGTCCAGGAACCGGCCTGCGTCAGGACCTCGCCGACGGTCAGCAGGACACCGGCGAGCAGCAGTACCGCGACCGCCGCGACCGGTGACAGCCCCTTGGCGCACGCGGTCGTCACGCACGCGCCGGCCAGCACCAGCGTTCCGAGGCACGTCGCCCGGGCCGCCGACGCGATCCCCCGCACCCCGCGTGCCACGCGCACCTGGAACAGGACGACCAGCACCGTGTTCAGGATCAGCATCCCGGAGACCATGAAGCGCGGTGCGCGGGTGTCCTGAAGCAGCCAGAGCGGGAGGCCGATGTCGAAGAAGGCGAACTGGAGGGTCATGACGGCGTTGAGTGCTGAGATCGCTTGGTAGGGCCGGGTGACGCGGATCTTCGGCGGACGCGGGGTGCGGGAGCGGGAGTGAGCCCGGGATCGGGACCGGGACCGGGACCGGGAAGCATCGGCGGAGGCCGCCACGCCGCGCGCCGGCTCGCGCAGCGGAATCCCCGGCAACAGCGCCGCGACTCCGACGAAGCTGAGCGCGTTCGCCAGGATCGCGGCCTGGAACAGCCAGCGGCTGTCCGCTTGCAGCACCAGCGCGGCCACCGCCGCTCCCACCCCGATCGCCACGTTCGTGACCGCCCGGATCGCCGCGCGGTCGGCGACCCGCGTCTCCGGGTCGAAGGCCTGCGCGTAGAGCGCCTGCCGCACCGCCGAGGCCGCGCGGTCCAGCGCCGTGGAGACGCACGCCACCGCCGCGAACGCCCAGAACGACGTGCAGAACGCCAGCGCTCCGACCGCCGCCGCCTCGGCGACGAGCAGCACCGCGTAGCTCGGCTTGATCCCGAACCGGTCTGCGGCGCGGCCGGCCGGCAGGCTGGCCAGCACTCCCGCGAGCCCGGCGACTGTCAGCACCACGCCGACCCGCGCGGCGCCGAAGCCGA
Organism: Catenulispora sp. GAS73; assembly: GCF_041262085.1. NCBI lineage: Bacteria > Bacillati > Actinomycetota > Actinomycetes > Catenulisporales > Catenulisporaceae > Catenulispora > Catenulispora sp. GAS73. The sequence continues at coordinate 179,887 of NZ_JBGCCM010000015.1, read as the reverse complement.
GCGTGCGGGTGAAGAAGAGGGCTGAGACGGTCAGGTACAGGCCGGTGCCGAAGTTGCTGACGAACGTCGCGAGCTCCAGCCGGCGGCGGGAGCTCGGTGGGTTCGGTGGGCTCGGTGGCGCGACCGCGCCGGAGCCGGAAGCCGCCGGCGAGCCTGGAGCGGTTTGCGGGCCCGAAGCCGGCGGCTGTGTGGAAGCCGTAGTCATGCGATCAGCACAACGCGGCTAGCATCGTCGCCGGAATGGATTCAGCGGGGGACTGAATGATCACTGTCGAACTGGGCCTGGACGAACTGGCCGCGACCTCCTTCGCGTGCTCGGCGCTCCTGGAGACCGGCATGAGTCTGCGCATGTGGACGCACCCCGGCCACTATGCCGAGCAGGTGCCGCTGTTCACCCGCATGCGGCCGGCCTTCGAGCGCCTGGACACCGAACTGCTCACCGCGCTGGTCGGGTCCTGGCGCTGGATCCCCGACTTCCTCACGCCGCGGCCCACGACGCCGTGGCCGGACTTCCACAAGGAGCTGGCGGCGCTGCGGGCGACGCCGCTGGAGCGGATCTGGCCGGACCTGGAGCGCACGTTCGTCGAGCTCGACGGCGCCGTCCCGCCCCGCCTGGTGCGCGGCCGCCGGGACCCCGGCGGGCTGCTGGCCGAGATCGCGGATGCGTTCGAGGCGTACTGGGAGACGTGCCTGGCGCCGGAGTGGTGGCCGCGGGCGCGGTCGGTGCTGGAGGCCGACATCGTCTACCGGGCCCGGATGCTCGTGGAGCGCGGGGCCGGCGCGCTGTTCACCGGCCTCGGGGACCGGCTCAGCTGGGACGGCCGGCGGCTGGTGATCCGGTGGGGCACCGTGGCGAACCCCGCCGCGGCGCCGGTGTACGACGTGCCGGTCGGCGGAGGCAGTCTGTTGCTGGCCCCGACGTGCTTCGCGCACGGCGCGCTGAGCCAGATCGAGCCGACGGCGGCGCCGTGGATCCTCTATCCGGCGCGCGGGCTGGGGACGATGGCCGAGCGGGTGGTCCCGCCGCCGCCGGGACCGGCGCTGGAGCGGCTGCTGGGGGCGCCGCGGGCCCGGATGCTGCTGATGCTCGGCGAGCCGGTGTCGACCACGGAGCTGGCGCGGCAGTTGGGGGTGACGCCGGGGGCGGTGAGCCAGCATCTCAAGGTGCTCCTCGACGCCGGGTTGACGTCGCGGGCCCGGCACGGGCGCAGCGTGCTCTACGCGCGCAGTCCGCTCGGAGATTCTTTGGCGGGGATGCCACAGGGGCTGTCACAAACCGGCGCGCGCCGGAGTCATAGAGGTGATGACGACGACGCAGCTTGTTGAGGAGCCCGAAATGACCGGCATGACCGGCACGACCACCATCCGTAGCCACCACTACCGCGTCAGCCCCGAGAAGTTCGACGAGTTCAGCGTCCGGCGCGCGGCTGTCATCGACGCGGTGCGGGCCAAGCACCCGGCGCTGGCCGCGACCCGGCTGGTCCGGCTGGAGGACGGCAGCTACTCGGACGTGTGGGTCTGGGAGAGCGCCGAGCAGATGGGGCGTGCGATGGCCGATCTGCCGAACACGCCGGAGGCGTTCGCGGCGATGTCGATGGTCGACGGGAACGTGGCGGTGAGCGGTCTGGTGCTGGACGAGCGCTGAGGCCGGAAGCTGAGCCGGAAGCCGAGCCAACTCGAAGGCGGTCCGGGACGTCGCGGCCGAGGGGGGCCGTGGCAGTGCGGCCAGGCGTGGCGACGCCCGGAACGCGAAGCCCCCGGCGGGATCTGCTCCCGCCGGGGGCTCCGACGTTCTCAACCGAGTTCTCCACCGAGTTGTCCACCGTGCCGGTCCGGGCCGGGGGCCGGCGGGTGGCACCGCTTGGCGGGCGCCACCGCCTGACTACAGGTGGTGGACCTTCTCCTCCTCCGGCAGGTCCTCGAACCGCTTGTAGGAGCGCTGGATCTCGGTCTCGGCCTGGGCCCGGTTCTGCCACTCGGCGTGGTGGACCTCCTTGCCCGGCTCCAGGTCCTTGTAGCTGGTGAAGAAGTGCTGGATCTCCTGGCGCTCGAACTCGGAGATGTGGTGGTAGTCACGCAGGTGCTCGAAGCGCGGGTCGGTGGCCGGGACGCAGAGGATCTTGTCGTCGCCGCCGGCCTCGTCGGCCATGTTCAGCATGCCGATCGCGCGGCAGCGGATCAGGCAGCCCGGGAACGTGGGCTCGTCGAGCAGGACCATGGCGTCCAGCGGGTCGCCGTCCAGGGACAGCGTGTCCTCGATGAAGCCGTAGTCGGTCGGGTAGACCATCGAGGTGAAAAGCATGCGGTCCAGCCGTATGCGGCCGGTCTTGTGGTCGACCTCGTACTTGTTGCGCTGGCCCTTGGGGATCTCGATGAGAACGTCGAACTCCATTGGTCTTTCCTCGTTTCCGCGCTTTCAGGTGCTGCTACTAGTGTCGCCCAGACAGGCGGTGACGACAGAGTTCGCAAGATCAAGGAGTGACCTGAGTGGCAAGACAGGTGCCGGGAACGCTGCCGACCGCCATTGTGTCAGCCGCGCTCGGGATCGTACTGGCCGCGGGCTGCGTGTGGGCGGCCGGTCCGTGGTCCGGCGGGCAACGCGTGAGCGAACGCGGGGGGCGCTCGCGGGCGGCCGTGACGCCGGTCGCGCAGGCGTCGCAGGACTCGGTCGCCCCCTCCTCGCCGGCCCCCTCGCCCCGCTCCGCCGGGCCCGCGCACGCCCCGGCCGGGGCCGCGCTGCTCCCCGTTCTCGCAGGTGACAAGCCCGGCGGCGCGCTGACGGCCGGCCAACTGGCCGGCGCGCTGGGACCGCTGACGCTGGCTCCGGGACTCGGCAAACATGTCGGGATCGCGGTCGCCGACCCGGCCTCGGACGCGCTGTTGTTCGACGAGCACGCCGCCGACGGCTTCGCGCCGGCGTCGACGAACAAGGTGGTGACGGCGGTGGCCGCGCTGGCGGCGCTCGGACCGGACGACCAGTTCACGACGCGGGTGACGCAGGGCCCGAACTCGGGGTCGGGATCGGCCGCGACGACGTCGATCGTGCTGGTCGGAGGGGGTGACCCGACACTGTCGACGCAGGGTCCCGCCTCGGACCCAGGATACCGGCCGGCGTCGCTGGACGACCTCGCGGCGCGGACCGCGACGGCTCTCCAAGCCAAGGGCGTGAATTCGGTCACACTGGGCTACGACGCCTCCGTTTTCGGCGGCCCCGCGCTGAACCCGACGTGGTCGGCGGGCTACACGGACGGGAACGTGGCGCCGGTGGTCGGGCTGATGGTCGACGAGGGGCGGGCGAGGGCCGCGGACGACTTGAGCCCGCGGGTGCCGGACCCGGCCGCGGTGGCGGCGGTGGACTTCGCCGGGCGGCTGGCGGCGCACGGGGTGCAGGTGGTGGGGAAGCCTTCGGCGGCTGCTGGCGCTGGTGCCGGGTCGGGGGCGTCGGACGCGGCTGGGGCGGCGGGCGCGTCGGAGCTGGCGCGCGTCTCGTCGCCACGGCTGGCGGACCTGGTCGAGCACATGCTGACGGTGTCGGACAACGACCTGGCCGAGGCACTGCTGCGGCACGTGGCGCTGGCCGACGGGCAACCGGCGACATTCCAGGGCGGCGTCGCGGCCGTGCGCGACCAACTGGGCAAGCTGGGCCTGAACCTGTCGGGCCTGAACGTCCTGGACGGCAGCGGCCTGTCCCGCCAGGACCGGATCGCCCCGGAGTTCCTGGTCAAAGTCCTGTCGACAGCGGCCGCGGACAACCACCCAGACCTGCGCGCAGCCCTGACCGGCCTCCCAGTAGCGGGCTTCACCGGCACCCTGGCCGAGGACGGCCGCTACACGACCCCGCCCTCCCTGGCCGGAGCCGGCCTGGTCCGAGCGAAGACAGGCTCGCTGGCCGGCGTGGTGACGCTGGCAGGGCTGGTACGCGACAACTCGGGCCAACTGCTGGTGTTCGCCCTGATGGCGGACCAGGCCCCGGACACCACCGCGGCGCGGGCGGCGGTGGACCGGTTGGCGACGACGCTGGCGGGCTGCGGCTGCGGGGGCGCGGCGGCTGGGTAGGCGGCGCGGCTCGGCTTGAAAGAGGCGGCGTGCGCGGCGGTCGGGCAAGGAGTGGCGCGGCGGCTGGCGGCTCGGCCCGAAAGTAGTAGCAGGCGCGGGGCGGACCGGTCAGGCTGCGGCTCGGGCGGCGGTCGGCGGGTAGGCAAACTCCTGCGCAGCGGAGGCGGCGCGCGAAGGGCGACAGCGTGGCGACAGCGCGGCGACAGCGCGGCGGCGTTGTAGCGGTGGCGGATATGCGCCAAGCGCGCGCCGAGTGGTCTGGTCGCGGCGTCGCGAATCAGCTGTCGGCGATGCAGGCGCGCCAGGCCGCGAGCGGCGCGGTCGCCGTCAGCTGCGGCTTGTCTCATCCGGCGCGTCGGGCAGGAGCGGGAACAAGCGCGTGATCAGCGCGACCGGCAGCGCGCCCTCCGGTCGTGCCAGTGGCCGTTGCTCGCGGTCCTGGTAGCGCGCGAGGAGTTGCTGGATCGTGCGGGCGAGGTGGGTCATCTCCTCGGCCGTCAGGTAGGCGACGGTGCTGAAGGCCTCTTCGCGCGGCAGGTCGGCGGGTGCCTGGTCGCGGAGGCGCTGCCAGCGCTGCCAGCTTTCGTCCTCCAGGCCGCGGGCCAGGGCGCCGAACTGGTCGTCGGGGGTCGGGGTGGGGTCGATGGCGGCTGGCTTTTGCTTCAGGCGCCAGGGCCGCGCTCTGCCTCCGCGGTGCGGTGCCTCTTCGATGAGGCCGTGGCGTTCGAGTTGGCGGAGGTGGAAGGAGCAGAGGCCTGAGCTGTGCCCGAGGCGGGTCGCGGCTTCGGTGGCGGTGACGGTTCCGACCTCGGCCAGCAGTTCCAGCAGGGCGGAGCGGACCGCGTGGGTGCGGAGGTCGGTGTCGGCGTTCGCTTCGTTCACTTTGCAAAGTTTGGTACTTTGCAAAGCCTGGGGCAAGCCGCGAGAGGACGACTGCGATGAACGTGCGGGTGCAGGGCCGACCCGTCGGGACCCACCCGACGGTGCCGCCCGAGGTGGGGCGCGGGGCGATGCGGCGGATCACCGAGGTCGGGGAGGAGGTCCTGCGCAGGCCGTGTCGGGAGGTGGCGGCGACCGAGTTCGGGACGCCGGAGTTGGCCGCGCTGATCGACGACATGTTCCTGGCGATGCACGTCGCCGAGGGGGCCGGCCTGGCCGCGAATCAGGTCGGCGTGGATGTGCGGCTGTTCGTGTTCGACTGCCTCGACGGTCTCGGGGGCCGGCACGTCGGCCACATCGCGAACCCCGTCCTGGACGTGCCCGACCTCGCGGGCAGGCGCCTGATCGAGGACGTCGAGGGCTGCCTGTCGGTCCCGGGCGCGAGCGCGGTCGTCCCACGGACCGCGCACGCCGTCGTCCGAGGCTTCGACAAGGACGGCGCGCCGCTGGTCATCGAGGGCGAGGACTACTTCGCCCGGTGCCTGCAGCACGAGGTCGACCACCTGTCGGGCACTCTCTACCTCGACCGGCTCTCCAAGCGGAGCCGCAAAGACGCCCTGCGGCAGATGGAAGACCGGCGTGCAGGGGTGTTCGAGAGGCGAGTGATGAGGCAAGAGAGGTTGGCCGCCGCCAACCCGTAACCGCCTCAACCCCGACCCCCTCCCGCTCCACCCCTAAAGCGCACTGCTTCAAAGCCAGTGCCCTGCTGCATGGCGCCGGCGCCGCACCCCGCCGTCTGGAGCACGACCTCCGACGCGATCGCCGACCACCACCTGGCGGTGACGGGGCAGGCCGGGGCCTCGGATCCGCGCGCCTGACGGGCGTCGAACGGCCGATCCGGCCGCGATCCGATCTAGGTTTCACCGCCCCCGCCACGTAGCCTGAGACTCATGACGGCGAGAGCGCAGCTGGTCGACTGGCAACTTGCGGTGGCGACGGCCCAGCGCCTGGTCCGCCCGGGCCCCCCGACTTCCGCGGCCGAGGCCGCCGCCACCGTGGCGGACCTGCGTCGGTACGCCGCCGAGTCGCGGGAGCACGTGGCCGGATTCACCGGTCTGGCGAACCAGGGCACGATCCTGACCGAGCCGCAGGTGCTGGTGGTCGACCGGGCCGGCTGGATCCGGGCCAACGCCGAGGGCTTCAAGATCGTCACCGAGCCGCTGGCGCGCAAGCTGAACGAGAAGCGCGAGGGCGTGCCGCCATCCGGCCTGGCCGCCCTGGGCCCCAAGGCCACCGCGCTGGAGCTGGGCACCCTGCTGGCCTACCTCTCGCACCGCATCCTGGGGCAGTACGAGATCTTCCAGGAGCCCGGCCGGCTCCTGCTGGTCGCCCCGAACATCGTCAGCGTCGAGCGGGAGCTGCAGGTCAAGCCGGACGACTTCCGGCTGTGGGTGTGCCTGCACGAGGAGACGCACCGCACGCAGTTCGCCGCCGTGCCATGGCTGCGGGCGCACATCCTCGGCGAGATCGAGTCCTTCATCGCCGGCATGGACACCGACCCCGGGGCGCTGGCCAAGCGGATCCGCGAGGCCGGGCAGAAGCGGCGCGAGACCGGCGAGCGGCGCCCGATCACCGAGCTGGTGCAGACCCCGCAGCAGGTGGCGGTGCTGGACCGGATGGTCGCGGTGATGTCGCTGCTGGAGGGGCACGCCGACTTCGTGATGGACGGTGTCGGGCCGCAGGTGGTGCCCAGCGTCGCCGACATCCGCCGCAAGTTCGGGCAGCGGCGGGCCAAGGGCGCCAGCCGGATCGACGCGCTGGTGCGGCGGGTGATCGGCATGGACGCCAAGATCCGGCAGTACCGGGACGGCTCGCGCTTCGTGGCCGCCGTGGTCGAGCAGGCCGGGATGTCCGGCTTCAACCGGGTGTGGACCTCGCCGAACACGCTGCCGACCCGGAGCGAGATCAACGATCCGGCGGCCTGGCTGGCGCGCGTGCGACCCTAGAAGCCAGGGAGGTGACGGGGAAGGCGCCTGGGAAAACGCCGAGGAAAATGCCGGAAAGGCAGAAAATCCGCAGGCGTGACCCGGGCCGCCACGCCGTAAGGGTGGTCCTGCGGAGTGTCGCCGCGACCTGAGCCGGGCCCGCTCGTTGCGCCGGGAAAGATGCCCAGGAAGAAAAGTCCCGGGCCTCGCACGTCCGAAGGAGTACCACCATGGGTCCCGCCCCCGCCGTCGCCGCGATACGCCTGGCAGTCCGCAAAACCCTCGCCGACCAGCCCCCCGGCGGCCTGGTCCTGGTCGCCTGCTCCGGCGGCGCCGACTCCATCGCGCTGGCCTGCGCCGCCGCGTTCGTCGCGCCCCGGCTGTCCCTGCGTTTCGGCGGCCTGACCGTCGACCACAACCTGCAGGAGGGCTCGGCCGCGCAGGCCGAGCGCGTCGTGCGCTTCCTGGCCGGCCTGGGCTTCGACCCGGTCGAGAGCCTGTCGGTGCACGTCGACGGCCGTGGCGGCCCCGAGGCCGCGGCCCGCGTGGCGCGCTACGGCGCGCTGGACGCCGCCGCCGAGCGGTTGGGAGCGGCCACCGTCCTGCTCGGCCACACCCGCGACGACCAGGCCGAGACCGTCCTGCTCGGGCTGGCCCGGGGCTCGGGGGCGCGCAGCCTGGCCGGGATGCCGGCCGTTAGCGGCCGCTACGCGCGCCCCTTCCTGGACCTGCCGCGCGCCACCACCGTGGCCGCCGCCGCGGCCGAGGGCTTCGAGCCCTGGGACGACCCGCACAACGCCGACCCCGCCTACACCCGCTCGCGGGTCCGGCACGCCGCCATCCCGGCCCTGTCCGCGGCGCTCGGTCCGGGGATACCGGAAGCCCTGGCCCGGACCGCGAAGATGCTGCGCGAGGACACCGAGGCGCTCGACGCGTGGGCCGCCCGGGAGTTCGAACGACTGGTCGAGCCCTTCGGCGACTGTGATCTGTCCCACTACCTCGACGTCTCCGAACTGTCCGGCCTGCCCACCGCGGTGCGCCGCAGGGTGCTGCGTCTGGCCGCGCTCCGGGCTGGTTGTCCCGGGTCTGACCTGGCTGCCGTCCACATCGAGGAGCTGGACCGACTGCTGACCGACTGGCGGGGTCAGGGGCCGTTGCACCTGCCCAGCGCGGTCGCAGTGGCCCGCCGGTATGGAAAGCTGGCCTTCGAGAGATCCGGTGCGTTGCGCCGTGGGGGCGCGGACCGGAACGATCCCGGCCAAGCGGCGGAGGACCCCGCCCCGGCCGGATTGTTGATGCCGGCTTAAGCGACGCACGACGGGACCGCAGCGTGGACGACAAGGACATGGGCCAGGACCTGGAGAAGGTCCTCATCCCCGCCGACGAGATCAAGGCCAAGGTGGCCGGGCTCGCCCGCGCGATCGAGGCCGACTACCAGGGCAAGGAAGTGCTCCTGGTCGGCGTGCTGAACGGCGCGCTGATCGTGATGGCCGACCTGATCCGCGAGCTGCACATCGACTCCGAGATGGACTGGATGGCGATCTCCTCCTACGGGGCCGGCACCAAGTCCTCGGGCGTGGTGCGGATCCTGAAGGACCTGGGCGCCGACATCCAGGACCGGCACGTGCTGGTGGTCGAGGACATCATCGACTCCGGGCTGACCCTGTCCTGGCTCCTGTCGAACCTGCGCTCGCGCCGTCCGGCCTCGCTGGAGGTGGTCACGCTGCTGCGCAAGCCCGACGCGGCCAAGGTCGCCATCGACGTGAAGTACGTCGGATTCGACATCCCGAACGAGTTCGTCGTCGGCTACGGCCTGGACTACGCGCAGCGCTTCCGCGGACTGCCCTTCATCGGGACGCTCGCGCCGCACGTATACAGTTCGTAGCGGAATGACACTCCGGTAAGCCACGTTGGGACCAGTGTGGGTTCATCCGGAACCTCGCGCGGGAACGCAGTGACCGCGTACGGTCGTTAGGCATCATGAACTAACACACCGAGATGCACCCCACATGCCCCCCGCCGTGAACCGCTAGCACGAGTCGTAGAGGATCGATGGACGTCAAGCGTTACTTCCGAGGCCCAGTGATCTGGGTCGTCCTGGCCGTCGTGGCGGTCCTCGCGGTCATGCAGCTGGTCTCCTCGGCCGGCGGCCCCAAATCCGTGGACACGTCCGTCATCCTGGACGCGATTCACAAGAACGAGGTTGTCTCGGCCAAGCTGGTCGGCGGCTCCAGTACCTCGATCGAGGTCAAGGTCGACCCGAACAGCGCGGCCGCGCAGTCCCAGGGCGGCGCCACCGACCTGAAGGCCACCTACCTGAACGACCAGCAGGGCAACGACATCGCCACCGCCCTGAACAACTCCCAGCAGGCCGGCGGACTCAAGGACGGCTACAACGTCTCGCTGGCCAGGCAGAACGCCATCGTCGGCATCCTGATCACGCTGCTGCCCTTCGTCCTGATCGCCCTGGTCTTCCTGTTCCTGATGAACCAGATGCAGGGCGGCGGCTCCCGGGTGATGAACTTCGGCAAGTCCAAGGCCAAGCTGGTCAGCAAGGACACGCCGAAGACCACCTTCGCCGACGTGGCCGGCGCGGACGAGGCCGTGGAGGAGCTGCAGGAGGTCAAGGAGTTCCTGGAGGCCCCGGCGAAGTTCCAGGCCATCGGCGCCAAGATCCCCAAGGGCGTCCTGCTCTACGGCCCGCCCGGAACCGGTAAGACGCTGCTGGCCCGCGCGGTGGCCGGCGAGGCCGGCGTCCCGTTCTTCTCGATCTCCGGTTCGGACTTCGTCGAGATGTTCGTCGGTGTCGGCGCCTCCCGGGTCCGGGACCTGTTCGAGCAGGCGAAGGCCAACGCGCCGGCGATCGTGTTCGTCGACGAGATCGACGCCGTGGGCCGGCACCGCGGTGCGGGCCTGGGCGGCGGCCACGACGAGCGCGAGCAGACGCTGAACCAGCTGCTGGTCGAGATGGACGGCTTCGACGTCAAGGGCGGCGTGATCCTGATCGCCGCGACCAACCGCCCGGACATCCTGGACCCGGCGCTGCTGCGCCCGGGCCGCTTCGACCGGCAGATCGCGGTCGAGGCCCCGGACCTGCAGGGCCGCAAGAAGATCCTCGAAGTGCACAGCAAGGGCAAGCCGCTGGCGCAGGGCGTGGACCTGGACTCGCTGGCCAAGCGGACCCCCGGGTTCACCGGTGCCGACCTGGCCAACGTGCTGAACGAGGCGGCGCTGCTGACCGCCCGCGGCGACAAGAAGCTCATCGACAACCTGGCGCTGGACGAGGCCGTGGACCGCGTGGTCGCCGGCCCGCAGAAGCGCACCCGCCTGATGAGCGACAAGGAGCGCAAGGTCACCGCCTACCACGAGGGCGGCCATGCCCTGGTGGCGCACGCCATGCCGAACGTGGACCCGGTGCACAAGGTGACGATCCTGTCCCGCGGCCGGGCCCTGGGCTACACCATGACGCTGCCGGACGAGGACAAGTACTCCACCACGCGCAACGAGATGCTGGACAACCTGGCCTACGCGATGGGCGGGCGCACGGCGGAGGAACTGGTCTTCCACGACCCGACCACCGGCGCCAGCAACGACATCGAGAAGGCCACCAACATCGCGCGCGCGATGGTCACCCAGTACGGCATGACCGAGCGCCTGGGCCCGATCAAGTTCGGCAAGGACTCCGGCGAGGTCTTCCTGGGCCGGGACATGGGCCACCAGCGCGACTACTCCGAGGAGATCGCCTCGATCGTCGACGAGGAGGTCAAGCGGCTCATCGAGGGTGCGCACGACGAGGCCTGGGAGGTCCTGGTCGAGTACCGCGACGTGCTGGACCAGCTGGTCCTGGAGCTGCTGGAGAAGGAGACGCTGAACAAGGAGCAGATCGCCGCGATCTTCGCCCCGGTGGTCAAGCGCCCGCAGCGCCCGGCCTGGATCGGCTCCTCGCGCCGCACCCTGCAGTCCCGCCCGCCGGTGCAGACACCGCGCGAGCTGGAGGCGGCCCGTTCGGCGGCCAACGGAACGGTGACCGACAGCATTATCGGTCGGACGGACACGGTGCCCGAACAGTGAGTGACAGCGACACCCCGAACCACGGTGGCGGTGCCGCTCCCCAGGCCCAGCAGGGCCAGGGGAGCGGCATCGCCCGCGTCAGCCTGGCGGGCCAGCCCGAGCTGGCCGCGCCGGACCTGGGCCGCGCGGTCGCCGGATACGACCCCGAGCGGGCCGAGCGCGCCGTGCGCGAACTGTTGATAGCCGTCGGGGAGAACCCGGACCGCGACGGCCTGAAGGAGACCCCGGCGCGGGTCGCCCGGGCCTACCGCGAGATGTTCGCCGGCCTGCACCAGGGGCCCGAGGACGTGCTCACCACGACCTTCGACCTCGGCCACGACGAGATGGTGCTGGTCCGGGACATCGAGCTGTACAGCACCTGCGAGCACCACCTCGTGCCGTTCCACGGAGTGGCCCACGTGGGGTACATTCCCTCGGTGGACGGACGTATCACGGGCCTGTCGAAGCTGGCCCGGCTGGTCGACGTCTACGCCAAGCGGCCCCAGGTCCAGGAGCGCCTGACGACGCAGATCGCCGACGCGCTGGTGCGTATCCTGGAACCGCGCGGGGTCATCGTCGTTGTGGAGTGCGAACACCTGTGCATGTCGATGCGAGGGATCCGGAAGCCGGGCGCCAAGACCGTGACGTCAGCGGTGCGGGGGCAGCTTCTCGCCCCGGCCAGCCGCGCCGAGGCGATGAGCCTGATCCTGGGCCGGTGAGCGAGCGTCCGGTCCAGACTGCGACCGTGGCCCGCACAGCTTCTGAGACAGGTCCCGACTGCCCCCAGCCTCCCACTCGCACCGATCGTTCCGCCGGCCCCACCGGCGGGGCGTCGGGTGTCGGCTCCGGCTCCACTGCCGGCGGCAGCGGGATCCCGGGGCCGCGCGTCAAGTCCTCCGGTACGGGTAAGCGCCGGAGTGCGGACACAGTACTTGCGAGCTCCAGCGGTGATTTCCCCAAGGATGCCCCCGCGAGCACCGGCGCGGGGCACAATCGGGTCGGGTCTGTCCCGTCCGCGGACGACGCCGGTGACACCGGTGACAACCCGCACGGTGCCCTCGAACGTCCCTCCAACATGACTCGGGCAAAAGCCATGACCTCCAATACCGCGCCGCCCCCGACCGACGCGGCGGCGGCGCAGCCGCCCCAGTACCGCAAGTGGGTGCCGCGGCTTGTCGCCTACATCACGTACCTGGCCGGCTTCGGCAACATCGCCTCGGCCATCTCGCCCGGCTACCGGCACTCGCGGGTGCATCCGTTCCTCATCAAGATGCCCACCGAGGTGCAGAACCTGGCCGCCGCGGCCACGCTGATGTCCGGCGTGCTGCTGGTGCTGATCGCGCACGCCCTCAAGCGGCGCAAGAAGCGCGCGTGGTGGGTCGCGGTGGTACTGCTGGTGACAGTCGTGGTCTTCCACCTCGTACGCTCGTTCCGCAGCGAGGACCGCGACACCGCGATGCACTACCTGGGCGTGCAGATCGTCCTGACGGTCCTGCTGCTGGTCCTGCTGCTGGTCTACCGCAAGGAGTTCTACGCCCTCGGCGACCCGTACACGCGCTGGCGGGCGCTGCGGGCCTTCGTGCTGCTGGCGGCGTTCTCCTTCGCCTCCGGCATGGCCCTGATGTACTGGCAGAGCAAGCACATCGAGAACGACCCGAGCGCCTTCGCCCGGCTGCAGCACGTGGCCCTGGGCCTGATCGGGATCGAGGGGCCGGTCCACTTCAAGACCGGCCGCACCGACGACCTGGTCGCCGCGCTGCTCGGCGGGCTGGGCCTGATGACCGCGCTGATCGTGGCCTACCTGGTGCTGCGCCCGGCCGAGCCGATCGCCCGGCAGTCCGCCGAGGACGACGAGCGGCTGCGCGAGCTGATCGCCAAGCAGGGCCGCCGGGACTCGCTGGCCTACTTCGCCACGCACCGCGACAAGTCGGTGATCTGGTCGCCCTCGGGCAAGGCCGCGATCACCTTCCGCGTGGTCTCCGGGGTGATGCTGGCCTCCGGCGACCCGATCGGCGACCCCGAGGCCTGGCCCGGCGCGATCAAGGTCTACGTGGAGGAGGCCGAACGGCACGCCTGGGTGGTGGCCGTGGTCGGCTGTTCGGAGACCGGCGGCGAGGTGTGGTGCCGCGAGGCCGACCTGGACGCGCTGGAACTGGGCGACGAGGCCATCTGCTACACCGACAAGTTCAGCCTGGAGGGCCGCGCGATGCGCAACGTGCGGCAGATGGTGAACCGCGTCGAGCGGCAGGGCTACGAGTGCCAGGTGCGCCGGCTCAAGGACATCCCGCGCTCAGAAGTCGAGCTGATCAAGACCGGCATCGAGGCCTGGCGCGGCTCCAGCGAGCGCGGCAGCTTCTCCATGGCGCTGGGCCCGGACCGGTTCGGGGACCCGGCCGACGGCGAGTGCGTGGTGGCCACCGCGACCAAGGGCAGTGAGGTACGGGCCCTGATCAACTTCGTGCCCTGGGGCACCGACGGCATGAGCCTGGACCTGATGGTGCGCGACCGGGAGGCCGAGCCCGGGCTGAACGAGCTGCTGATCGTCAAGGCCATGCAGGCGGCCAAGGGCCTGGGCATCGAGCGGGCCTCGCTGAACTTCGCGGTGTTCCGCTCGGCGCTGGAGCGCGGCGAGAAGCTCGGCGCCGGCCCGATCACCCGGATGTGGCGCTCCACGCTGGTGTTCTTCTCGCGCTGGTACCAGATCGAGTCGCTCTACAAGTTCAACTCGAAGTTCCAGCCCGAGTGGGTGCCGCGGTACGTCGCGTTCAAGAACACCCGCGACATTCCGCGCGTGGGCCTGGCTTACGCCGAGGCCGAGGGCTTCATCGTCCCGCCGGGCCTGCCCTGGTCGAAGAAGGACCGGGACGAGCGCGAGCTGGACGACCTCGACGGCGACGCCGAGTGCCCCGAGGGCAAGGGGCCCGAGGACAAGGACGTCGCGGGCAAGGACACCGCGGGCACGGGCTCGGAAAGCAAGGGCTCCGGCGTCGGGACCGACGAGAAGCCCGCCGTGAAGAACCCCGGGACGAACGTCGAGAAGAACGCGGACGAGCAGACCGCGAAGCGCTCGCGCGTCGAGCCCGAGGTGGCCCTTCGCGGGCCGGGAGGACAGAAGGCGGCGAACGGCTAGGCTTTCACCATGAACGCGCAGGGCCGGCCCCTCAACCGCAGCCAGACCGTGCGCGGTCTGCCGGAATTCGGACGCTGCGCCGTCTTCGGCGTGGTGAACGTGACGCCCGACTCCTTCTCCGACGGCGGCGAGTACTACGCCGACGGCGACACCGCCAAGGCCGTGGCGCACGGTCTGCGGCTGCACCGGCACGGCGTGGACGTGGTCGACGTGGGCGGGGAGTCCACCCGGCCGGGCGCCGCCCGGGTCACCGCCGAGCAGGAGCTGGGCCGGGTCCTGCCGGTGATCGAGCAGCTGGCCGCCGCCGGCGTGCGGGTGTCGGTGGACACCATGCGCGCCTCGACCGCGGCGGCCGCCCTGGACGCCGGCGCGGTGGTCGTCAACGACGTCTCCGGGGGCCTGGCCGACCCGGAGATGTTCCCGCTCGTGGCCGAAACCGGCGTGCCGTACATCTTGATGCACTGGCGTGGGCACAGCACTGACATGCAGACCCGCGCGGTGTACGGCGACGTGGTGAAGGACGTCATAGAGGAACTCCAGGCGCGCTACGACGCGGCCTTGGCGGCGGGCATCGCCGAGGACCAGGTGATCCTGGATCCCGGCCTCGGCTTCGCGAAGAACGCCGACCACAACTGGGCCCTGCTGGCGCATCTGGAGAAGCTGGAGTCGCTCGGCAGGCCGCTGTTGATCGCCGCCTCCCGCAAGAACTTCCTGGGCCGGCTGCTGGCCGACGAGGCCGGCGGGATCCGGCCCCCGCACGGCCGGGACTCGGCGACCGTCGCGGTGTCCGCGCTGGTCGCCGCCGCCGGGGCCTGGGGCGTGCGCGCGCACGACGCGCTGGGCTCGCTGGACGCGGTCCGGGTGGCCTCGGCGCTGGCGGCCGCGCGATGAGCGCCGGGAATCTCGGCGGGCCCGGCGACGCGGCCGAGGACCACGACCGGGACAGCCACGACAGCCACGACGGCGACGGCTTCGGCGACTTCGTCGAGTTCGAGGAGGAGTTCGGCACCTTCGCGGCCGGCCCCGGCGGCCCGCCGCCGCAGGTGACCGCGGACATCGAGGCGATCACCGAGGCCAACGAGGAGTTCTACGCCGCCGCCGAGGCCGGCGACCTGGACCGGCTGGGCGCGATCTGGCTGGCCGGGCCGTTCGAGGCCTCGGTGCAGTGCGTGCACCCCGGCTGGGCCCCGGTGTTCGGGCGCGAGGACGTGCTGCGCTCCTGGGCGGTGGTGTGCGCGAACACGCCGTTCCTCCAGTTCTTCCTCACCGACGTGCGGATCGACGTGGTGGACCGGATCGCGGTGGTCAGCCTGACCGAGAACATCATCACCGACATGTCGGCCGGCTCCTCCGAGGAGGACCCGGGGTTCATCGCCGGCGGCCGGGCCACGACGATCAACATCTTCCGCCGGACCGACGACGGCTGGCGGCTGTGGATGCACCACGCGTCGGCTGTCATGGAGAGCGTCGAGGAGTAGCCCGCCCGCGCAGGTCAGCCCCGGCGATCATGGCCGCGGGCCGGTGGCGCGCGGTATTCGGGCGATCCCGGGACGGCGGCGCCGAGCAGGCCCCGGTATGTTCGTCATGATGTCTACTCACACGAAGCGGCTCGACCGGGTGACCGTCCACGGGCTGCGCGGGCGCGGCCACCACGGGGTCTTCGAGCGCGAGCGGGAGAAGGGCCAGACGTTCATGGTGGACGTCACGCTGGGCTTGGACACCAGCCGTGCCGCCGCCACCGACGCCCTGGCCGACACGGTCAACTACGGCGAGGTCTCCGAGCGCATCGTGGCCCTGATCGAGGGCGAGCCGGTCAACCTGATCGAGACCCTGGCGGCCCGGATGGCGGCGGCGTGCCTGGAGTACCCGCTCGTGGAAGAGGTCGAGGTCACGCTGCATAAGCCGGACGCGCCGATCACCGTGCCGTTCGAGGACGTCACGGTGACCGTGGTGCGGACGCGGGACGACCTGGCGGGCGCGAAGCCGCGGCCGCCGGAGAACGGCGGGTCGGCGATATGAGCGAGACGACGACCGGCGAGGGCGGCATCCGCCTGCACACCGCGGTCCTGGCGATCGGCGGCAACCTCGGGGACCGGCTGGCCAACTTACAGTCGGCGGTGGACTCCCTGGCGGACACCCCGTCGATGACCGTCACCTGGCTGTCCCCGGTCTACGAGACCGCCCCGCTGCTCGCCGAGGGCGCCGAGCCGCAGGACGACTACCTGAACGCGGTGCTCGGCATCACCTCGGCGCTGCCGCCGGACATGCTCCTGATGCGGACCCAGGCGATCGAGGAGGCCCTGGGCCGCACCCGCGAGGTGCACTGGGGCGCGCGGACGATCGACATCGACATCGTGCAGTTCGACGAGCTGGTCCAGGACGAGCCGGAGCTGACGCTGCCGCACCCGCGGGCCGCGCAGCGCGCGTTCGTGCTGGCGCCGTGGCACGACGCGCGGCCCGAGGACGTGCTGATCGGGGCCGGGCCGGTCGCGCAGCTGCTGGCCGCACTCGGCGGGGCCGCGGCGCAGGGGGCGGCGCGCCGGGACGATCTGGAGCTGATGCTGCCGTAGGCGGTGATTCCCGCTGATTCACGCCGATTCATGCCGAGGTGTGACGGGGACTCGGTCGCGCCGATCGTGGGTTTTCCGCCACGCCTCGGTGGTTCGTCGCTGTCCGGTGACGGTCAGTCGGTGGTCGGGTCGTCCGGTAGCCGCTCGGTGGCCGTCCGGCGGAGCGGGTTTGCGGCCCCGGTTCGCCCCGCGCTTCACCCCCGGTTCCGCCGCTGGTCAGCGCGTCGTTCGGCAGTTCGGGCCGGGCTCGGGGCGGCCTCCGGCGGCGCCGCGTATCGCCAGGCGCGCAGCGGCTCGCCTCCTTCGCCCCGGTCCGCGTACCGTGGACCCTGTGAAGCCCACACGTCCCCTGGCACTCGCGGCCACGTTCCTGGTGATCGGCGCCCTGTCCTACGGCGGTGTCCAGCTCTGGGCGCACTACGGCACCCCGCCCGGCGTCCCGGCTTCCGCCCCGCTGACCCCGGCGATCCTGGCCGTCATCATGCTGGCCACCGCACTGGCCTTCCGTGCGCGCCTGAAGGCGCAGCGCGAGGCGGTGCAGCGCGTCCTCGACGGGGAGCCGTCGCCGCCGATCCTGCCCGGGCAGCGCGCGCCCAAGCCGCTGGACCCGTTGCAGGCCGCCCGCGCGGTGATGTTCGCGAAGGCCTCGTCGATGGTCGGGGCGATCGTCTCCGGCGTGTACGCCGGCTACGGGGTGTTCCTGCTCGACAAGCTCGACGTCGACGTCTTCCGCAACCGCGCGATCGTCTGCGGCATCACGGTCCTGTGCGGTTTGGCGCTCGTCGGCGCGGCGCTGTTCCTGGAGTACGTCCTGCGGGTGCCGCCGAGCGGCCCGGACGACGGCGTCCCGCAGAACGGGAACAAGACGAAGACGGCCACTCCGACGCGTCCGGTGCGCAACCGTCCGGACGGGACCTTTCCGGTCCGGCGGGAATCCAATCATTCAGGCTCTTGAATCGTCCTGTATGTCCGAACCCTGTTCATTTGCAAGATCTTGATATCCGCGTGCCCGGTATCGCTCGTACGTTTCGCTTGTCCGTGCGACGCCGCAGCCAGTAATGTTCGGCCATGCGTCACGCTCGGCAGCTACAGGCCCAGCGACGCGGGGGCGACATAGCCGGCCCGGCATGGCCCTCGATCGTCGCCACCACCACGTCCCTCACAGGCGCGGCCGCGGGCATCGCGACCACGCTCGCCTGGAGCGATCCGTTCCACCTCCGGCTCGGCGTCGGCATGGCCGCCGCCGGCGGCCTCTTCTCCTCCGTGGCGATGTTCGCCGCGCGCCGCGATCGTGCGACCCGCCGCGAGCTGGTCGCCACCATGCGCGAGGACCACGCCGCCGAGCTGCGGTATGAGACCACGCGCCGGGACAAGCAGATCGCGGACCTCAAGACCGACGCGCTGGCCGCCGAGGAGACCGTGGTCCTGTTCGAGGAGCGGGCCAAGGAGGAGCAGCTGCGCGCGGACGCCTCCGAGGCCGCGCGCGTGCGCGCCGAGCACGACCTCGCGGTGCTCTCGGCCTGGGTCCAGCAGACCACGGCCGCGGCCGAGCTGACCCGCTCGGCGGTGCAGTCGATCGCGCAGGTGCAGCCCTTCGAGCCGGCCCAGCAGTTCGAGCCGGTGTCCGTGCACGACCACGCTTTCGCGAGCTACCAGGCGGCGCGTACAGGCGCCTACGAGCTCGAATACAACCCGGGGTACACCGCGCAGCACGCCGCCTATGAAATGGTGCCGGCGTACGAGACCGAGTACGCGGGTTACGCCGACTACACGGACTACACCGAGTTCATGGACTACGGCACCGGAAACGGTGCCGCCGTGGACACGACCCCCGGCACCGAGATCGACCTGCGGCCCGCCGCCGCGGTCCCGGTCCGTGTGCAGGAGCCGCAGCTGCCCGCCGAGATCCCGGCCCAGCTGCCCCCGGCCGAGGCCCGGCCGCTGCGCTCGGCGGTCCTGGCCGTCCGCGACCAGGTCGGCTTCGACGTCGCCGCCGAGGTCGACGGCCCCGGTCAGGACCCGTACACGGTCCCCGGCGTGGTCATGCCCCGTCAGCGCGAGGACGGCCGTCCGGCGGCGCTCCCGTCGGGCCGGCCCGTGGCCCCGGAGCGCCTGTACCGCCCCTACCTCGCCGCGGACCAGGGCACGACGTCGAACGCGGCCCCGGTGGATCTGACGATGTACGACGAGACGCAGCAGATGGCGAAGATCGAGCACCGGCAGACCGGGACCGCTTGAGGTTCCTCAGCCGGTTCCTCAACACGCTGAGGTTTTCCGCGAAAGGCCCCGCCGATGTCGGCGGGGCCTTTTCGTCGCCGGGCGGCGGGTTTCTCGTCGCCCGGGTGTCGCCTTCGCGTCGCTTTTACTTGTCGATGTCCCCGACCACGAAGAACATCGACCCCAGGATCGCGACCATGTCCGCGACCAGATGCCCGGGCAGCACCTCGGCCAGCACCTGGATGTTGTTGAACGACGCCGAGCGTAGCTTGAGCCGCCACGGGGTCTTGTCGCCGTGCGAGACCAGGAAGTAGCCGTTGATGCCCAGCGGGTTCTCGGTCCAGGCGTAGGTGTGGCCCTCCGGCACCTTCAGGATCTTCGGCAGGCGCTGGTTGATCGGGCCGACCGGCAGCGTGTCCAGCTTGTCGGCGCAGGCCTGAGCGATGTCCAGGGAGTTGTACGCCTGCTCCAGCAGCACCTCGAAGCGGGCCAGGCAGTCGCCGCCGCGGCCGGTGACGACCTTGAGCTTGTCGCGCACCTCGGGCTCGCCGTAGGCCAGGTACGGGTCGTCGCGGCGCAGGTCGAAGTCGACGCCGGAAGCGCGGGCGATCGGGCCGGAGACGCCGTAGGCGGCGATCTGCTCCGGGGTCAGGACCCCGACGCCGCGGGTGCGGGCCCGGAAGATCTCGTTGCCGGTGATCAGGCGGTCGATGTCGGACATCCGGGAGCGTACCTTGGCGATCGCGGCGCGGACCCGGTCGGTCCAGCCCAGCGGCAGCTCCTCCTTCAGGCCGCCGACCCGGTTGAACATGAAGTGCATGCGGCCGCCGGAGATCTCCTCCATCACCGCCTGGATCTCCTCGCGCTCGCGGAAGGCGTAGAAGATCGGGGTGATCGCGCCCAGCTCCAGCGGGTAGGAGCCGAGGAACATCAGGTGGTTGAGGATCCGGTTCAGCTCGGCCAGCAGGGTCCGGGCCCAGGTGGCGCGCTCGGGGACCTCCATGCCGAGCATGCGCTCGACGGCCAGCACCACGCCGAGCTCGCTGGCGAACGCCGAGAGCCAGTCGTGCCGGTTGGCCAGCACGATGATCTGGCGGTAGTCGCGCACCTCGAACAGCTTCTCGGCGCCGCGGTGCATGTAGCCGATGATCGGGTCGGCAGAGACGATGCGCTCCCCGTCCAGGACCAGCCGCAGGCGCAGCACGCCGTGCGTGGCCGGGTGCTGCGGGCCGATGTTGAGCACCATGTCGGTGGTCTCCAGGCCCGTTCCGGTGCCCGCGACGCGCTCGGTCAGCTGCTGGGAGGTCATGCCGGTCATTGTGCCAGGCGGCCTGGCCGCGGCCGTGCGGCGACCGGCGGGCGGGCAGTGCGCAGGCGGTGCGTGGGCTGGTGAGCGGACGGTGAGCGGATGCTGAGCGGATGCTGAGCGGGGCGCTTGAGGGCGTTTGAGCGGGTGTTGTGCGGCCTTTGCGCGGGCGACGATCACGGTTCGGTGACGACGTGGGACGCGGGGGCAACGTGTGACGCGTCCTTGCGTCTATGTGATGGGAGGCCCGTGCGACGGGCCGCGGGGTGGTCAGGGGTCGGAGATGAGACGAAGGCTTCGCGTCGTCGTGGCGGGCCTGATGGTGGTCGTGGCGGGGTCGGCCACGACGGCGGCGTTCGCGGACGGATCGGGCCCGGTGGCCACGCCGCCGGGCACGCCGCAGACGCAGACGGTGTCCGGCGTCGCGGTCAACGGCGTGGAGCTGTCGATGACGGCGCCGGCGCAGCTGCCGCTGGACCTGCCGGGCCGGCAGCTGCCCGAGCGCGAGGTCGACGTCACGGTCAAGGACGTCGGCGGCCAGGGCTACACCGGCGCGGTGAACACGACCCTGACGGCCGACGGCGCCGGCGCCTCGGCCGCCACGCTCCGGGTCGACCACTACGACCCGGCGAGCAGCGCCTGGCAGACGCAGAGCGTCCCGGCGGGGCAGGCGTCGTTCGCGGTGACGGACAACGTCACCGTCCCGGCCAACGGCACGCAGGTCGTGAAGGTCCGGCTGTCGCCGGGTACCGCGGTGCTCGACGACGTGAAGGTGAACGTGTCGGCCAACGGCGCGTCGGCGGTCGCGACGATGCCGGTGGAGGGACCGTCGTTCCAGGCCTCCGGACTGACCGGTTCGGCGCGCGCGGGCGCCTCGACGGTGCTCAGTGGCAAGCTGACCAACCCGACGGACGTCGACCTCGCGGGCATCCCGGTGAAGCTGCTGCTGTGCCCCTCGGGCTCCGCCGGCTGCATCGCGCACGCCAGTGACGTGAAGGTCGAGGTGCAGACCGGCGGGTCCTGGCACCAAGTCTCGGTGTCGGACGCCACGTCGACGACCCCGATGTTCGCGACGGTGCTGCCGGGCCTGGCGCTGCCAGCCGGCAGCACGGCGCAGTTCTCGGTGCGGGTGACGATCGCTGCCGGGGCCTTCGGGACGCCGGGCACGCCGACGACGCCCGCCACGTCCGCCACCTCCGGCCAGCTCTCAGGCCCGCCGACCTCCGTGGCACCGCCGGCCCAGCCCCTGACGGTCCCGTTGGTCCTCGCCCCGGTCGGCTTGACCCTCACCGGCCCGCCGACCGTCTCGGGCGCACTCACGGTCCAGCCGCCCCCGCAGCCGACCCCCACGACCCCGTCGAGCACACCGAGCACCCCGGCGACGTCCGCGACGCCGACCCCGATCCCCTCGGCGACCCCGACCCCGGCCGACACCCCCGCCGACACCCCGACCGCCACCCCGACCCCGGGCACGCTGGTCACGACAGAGGTGGCGAGCACGCCCGGCGCGACGTCGTCGGGCAACCCGACGGTGCTGGTCGCCGCCGGACTGCTCGCGGTGTGCCTGGCGCTGATCCTGTGGTGGGTGCTGATGAAGCGGCGCGAGCGGACCGCACGGGCCGACGGCGGCGTCGGCGAGGTGCCGCTCGGGCACGACGAGGCCGAGCCGCATGGGGACGGCGCGCAGTATGGGGATGGGGAGCGGTAGCGGCTGCTGATTCGGGCCGGATTGGTACGGAACACGGCGCCGCATAGCGCAGAGCGGCTGGTACAGCGCGGTTGGTCTGGTGCGGTGCGCGCAGCATGGCTCGGAACGGCTTCGCCCGAGGTCGGGGGAGTGGATCCGGCCTCTGGCTGCGGATCCGGCTACTGACCCGGGTCGCCGAAGACGGCCGACGCGGCTCGGGGCTTGTCCTGGCTTGGCGCGGCTCGCTAGAGCGTGGCCGGTGCGGTGCGGTGCGGTGCGGTGCGGTGCGGTGCGGTGCGGTGCGGTGCGGTGCGGTGCGGTGCGGTGCAGAGCGCAGCAGGGCGTGGCCGGACCGAACCCTCGGCCCGGCCACACCGGACCGGCGGCCACCGCCCCATGGCGGCCGCCGGTCGTCCGGGAGCGCGCTACAGGCCGCGCTTGGCCAGCTCCTCCAGCAGGTTGTGCTTGCGCGCGTTGGCGGCGCGCAGTCCCTCGATGTAGGCCACGGCCTCGGATTTGCGGTGCAGCCGTTGGTAGGCCGCCTTCAGGTGCTGCAGGTAGCGTGCGGCCTCGGCGTAGTCGCGCCGGTTCCGGGCCGCGATCCGGGCCTCTATGTGCTTCTTGTAGACGGGGATGGCACTCGCCGGGTCGGTGAGGGCCCGCACATCGGCCAGCCGGAGCTCCGTTTCGTTGACGTCGGCCCCCGGCGTGACCAGGTCGTCGACCCGGGCCGCGAGGTGGCGCCGCAGGTCGTGGTCGTCGTGCGCGCAGTCCAGCAGCAGGTTGATGAGGTCCTCGCGGTCCAGGATCCCCAGCAGCCGCCGCAGGCCGGCGATCTCCCGCTGCGCCGCCACGAACTCCGCGCTCCGCGTTTTGGTCACCGGCCCGTCCAAGTACACCAGCCCGACCGCGACGCAGTGACGACAGAAATCCCCGATCATCCCGCGCGGGCAGTCGCAGGAGTAGTCCAGACCGGCGGGCCGCCGGTCCAGCCGTACCTGCCAGGGCTCGGAACCGTAGACGGTCGCGGTGATCTCCGCCCCCGAGGTCCCGAGACTGTCGACGGCCGGGACGGAGGCGACCCCCCGCTGATAGGCGCGCGGCCCGGCCAACCGCTCCAGATCCTTCTTGCTGAAGAATGCTGTCATACGCACATTCTAGCGAGCGGGTCTGACAAAGTCGGGGCGCAATCGGACGCTCTATCCCAAACGAGGGTGGCGAAACCCGGGCGGGCGGATCGTTGTCGAGGCGTTATGCGGACTCTGCGACGGCCGGTCGGCCGCTGCCACGTTGACGTCAAGCAGGCGTCACACAGACGGCCCGCCACAGACCGCGACCACCTGCGCGGCGGTGACGGTCGGGCCCGGCGGATGCTGCACATCAGCGGGCTGATCGTTGCTGACGCCGACGGTGAGGTTCCCGTCGGCATCGGGCGCCGCGATCCCGAGCTCGACCCACTCCCCGGCATGTGACGCGCCGGACATCGGGAACTGGCCGGCGCGGCCGGCGGTCGAGTAGTCGCCGAAGGCCAGGTTGGCCGGGCTGTTCGCGTTGTAGGCGAACAGAGCACATTCGGAGACGGCCGGGCCCGGAGTGAAGCTCCAGGCGACGCGGGCGGTCGCGGTCTGGCCGGGAGCCACGGTCGGGGCGACGAGATCGGCGCCGCCGCAGCCTCCGAAAACCGCGCCTCCGTGCGTCGGATCGGGTGACCAGCCGGTCGACGCGGACAGCGCGTGGCCGACGCCGTCCGGGCATCCGGGCCCTGCGATCGCCGACCAGGGACCGCCGGCGGACCAGGGCGCTGACGACGCGGGGATCCGCAGACTCTCGAACCATGCGAGGTTCGCCCCGAGCAGCCGTCCGGAGTACCCGACGAGGGTCCGGGGAAGCGGCGGAGGCTGGCCGGGGATGGCTGACGCGGACCGGGACGGATTCGTGCTCGGCGCGCTGGTCGAAGGATGCGATCGGACGGCGATCGAAGGCTGCGATGTGCCGGCCCGCGCCGGGGGAGCGGCGGTCGAACCGCTGTTGGTCGCCAGGGCCAGGGCGACGGCTGCCGCCGCGACCAGGCCTCCGGCCGCTGTCGCGATGACAAGACCGGTTCTCGGCCGCCGGTCGGGTGGCGGGAAATCGATGTTCTGGCGTGATTCCGTCGCCGACGTCTCGGGGATGAACGCGGTGGTCCCGTCGATCACGTTGTGTTCGACGGGAACCTCGGGCTCTACGTCCGCCTCGTCTTTGCTCCGATCCGCCTCGGCTATGTCGATCGCCTCTGCTGCGGGTCGCTCTTTCGCTTGCTTCTCCGGTTGGTCCTCCGCAGGAACGCCGTCTGACTCCAACACCGGCATCTGCGCCTGCCCGCCGTATTCGGCGAACTCCGCCGCCAACTCCGCGGCCGTCGGCCGCCCCTCGGCCTCCTTCGTCAAGCACCGCAGCGTCACCTCCCGCAGTTCCTCGGGCATCGAGCCGAGGTCGGGTTCGGCGTGCACGGTGCGGTACATCAGCGTCGTGGGGGAGCCGTCCCAGAACGGGCTCGTGCCCGTCGTCGCGTAGACCAGGCACGCGCCGAGGGCGAAGACGTCCACCGGCGGCCCGGTCTCGCGCCCTTCGATCTGCTCCGGCGCCATGTAGCCGGGCGTGCCGTGCATGCGGCCGGTGGTGGTGAGCGCGGCCAGGTCGGCCGATCGGGCGATACCGAAGTCGATGATGCGCGGGCCGTCCGGGGCCAGCAGGATGTTCGAGGGCTTCAGATCGCGGTGGACCAGTCCCGCGGCGTGCATCGCGGCCAGCGCGTCGGCCAGGCGCGCGATCAGGGTGCCGGCGTTCTCGACGGTGAGCGGCCCGAACCGCGGCACCTGTTGCGCCAGCGTCCAGCAGCGGAAGTACTCCGTCGCCAGCCACGGCGGGTCGGCCAGCACGTCGGCGTCGACGACGCGTGCGGTGTGCCGGCCGGGGACGCGGCGGGCGGCGGCGACCTCGCGGATGAAGCGGGCGCGGAACTCCTCGTGCTCGGCCAGGCCCTCGTGCACCCGCTTCAGCGCCACCTCGCGGCCGGCGTCGTCGCGCGCCAAGTAGGCCACGCCCATGCCGCCCGCGCCCAGCCGCCCGACGAGCGTGTAGCCGCCGACGCGCTCGGGGTCGCGGGGCCGCAGCGGCTCGGGCTCCGGCGGGTTGAGGAACCCGGCGGCCAGCGAGGCCTGCGGTCCGAACGCCCAGACGTTCGCCGCGTCCGCTTCCGCCACGCGCGCCACCTCCCCTGGCCGGAGCTTAAAAGGGTTTCAGCAGCTTGAGAAGGTTAGCAGCCAGCCGAACCCGCCGAGGCCGGCCGAGTCGGTGAGCTCGGCGGCCGAGGAGGCCCGGCTCAGGCCCCGGAGATATCCGAGGGGATCGGAGGAGGCCAGGGCCAGACTGGGGCGCGCGCCGGAGATGCCGAGGTCGTGGAGCATTTCGCGCTGGGTGGTCAGCACGGTCTCCGCGTCCGGGCCGAGCGCGGCGGCGCAGGCGTCGAGGGCCACGTGCGCGGTGATGTCGCAGGTGCCGTCCGGGACCGCGGGCACCTGGTGGCCGTCGCGGTAGCCGGTCAGCGTGCCGAAGCGGGGGCGAGCGGCGGCGGTGTGGGAGTAGTCGACGGCGACGGCGAGGCCGCGGTCGAGCCGGTCCACGGCCGAGCGCCAGGCCGCGTCGCGGTCCAGGCCGATTTCAGCGCGAGCGCCGGAAGAGGCGCTGACTCCCGCGCCGGAGGAATCGCCGATCTCGGTTCGCGCGCCCGAAGCGTCGCCGAGCGGCCACCACCGCTCCAGCCACTCCCGCTGCGCAGCGTCCGGCACTGCCGCCAGCCGCTCCGTCCCGCTCCCCGGATCCACCTCCACGATCCGCGCGACCCCGTCCGGCCCGACCTCCGCGACGTCGCACACCACGTTGTCCAGCCACTCGTTCGCCAGCAGCAGCCCGACCACCCCGCTCGGCGCCGTCCCGCTCCACTCCACCGCCGCCGGCAGCCCCTCCGGCCGCGGCCCGAGGTCCACCGCCACCGCCCGCAGCCGCTCCGCGACCTCCGGCGCCTCGGCCGTCAGCCAGCGCACCACTCCGGTCGCCAGTTCGCCGCGTCCGGCCGCCATGTCGACGAAGTCCAGCCGCTCCGGTGCGCCGAGCCGCCGGTCCACCCGCAGCAGCAGCCGGCCGACGGCCTCGGCGAACACCGGGTTGTGCGCCGAGGTGCGGAAGTGCGCGGCGGGGCCGGCTCCCGGCCTGCGGTAGAAGCCGTCCGGGCCGTAGAGGGCCTGGTCCATCGCCGCGCGCCAGGTCAGCCATTCCGTCACGGCGGCCACGCTACCGCCCAGGTCGTGCGACCTGAGGATGACCGCCGGATCATCCCGCGGCGCCATGTTCGGACCGCCGGTGCGCACCTACGCTGAAAACGTGTCTCGCGTCTACGCCTGGATCCAGCGCCACCCGAAGCTGATCGACGGCATCCCGGCCCTGATCCTGCTGCTGATCGGGATCGCCGCGCTGACCGCGAC
The DNA here is from genome assembly GCF_041262085.1 of Catenulispora sp. GAS73. Classification (NCBI taxonomy): domain Bacteria; kingdom Bacillati; phylum Actinomycetota; class Actinomycetes; order Catenulisporales; family Catenulisporaceae; genus Catenulispora; species Catenulispora sp. GAS73. Next base: position 153,487 of record NZ_JBGCCM010000015.1, on the reverse strand, counting down.
GAACGGCTCCGGGCTGCGCAAGGGGCTGGTCGCGCCGCTGATGGTGGCGGCCATCGTGCCGCTGGTCTTCCGGCGCAGGTGGCCGCGGGGCACGTTCGCCGTCGCCGCGGTGGCGGCCTTCCTGAGCTTCTTCACCCTGGTGGGCGCCTTCAACGCCGCCGACCTGGCGTACCCGATCTACCTCTACACGGTCGCGGCCTACTGCCAGCGGCGCTGGTCGATCCCGGCCATGGTGCTGACGTACATCGGCGCGCTCGTGCAGTTCGGGCTGCTGCACCTCTACAGCGATCCGTCGTCCGGTCAGTGCGACCAGACCGGCCCACCCCCGGCGCAGAAGGTCTGCTACCAGCAGCAGGCATCGTACAACGCCACCGACCACTTCAACTGGGTCACCTTCCTGTTCGTCGCGGTGTTCATCGCCGGGCTGGTCGGCCTGGCCTGGGTCGCCGGCGACTCCATGCGCTACCGCCGCGAGTACTACGTGCGTCTTGAGGACCGTGCCGAGCGCCTGGAGCGGGAGCGCGACGCGCAGGCCCAGATCGCCGCGGCCGCCGAGCGCGCGCGCATCGCCCGCGAGCTGCACGACGTGGTCGCGCACAACGTCTCGGTCATGGTGGTCCAGGCCGACGGCGCGACGTACGCGATGGACCAGGACCCGGAGGCGGCGCGCAAGGCGCTGATGGCGATCGCCCAGACCGGCCGCACCGCGCTGACCGAGATGCGGCGGATGCTCGGCGTGCTGCGCTCGGCCGACGACGTCGGCACCTACGTGCCGCAGCCCGGCATAGAGCAGCTGGGCGACCTGCTGGAGCAGGTGCGTTCGACCGGGCTGCCGGTGTCCCTGACCGTGGAGGGCGTGCCCCGGGAGATGCCGACGGGCCTGGCGCTGGCGGTGTACCGGATCGTGCAGGAGTCGCTGACGAACACCCGCAAGCACGGCGGCCCGCAGGTGAAGGCCTCGGTGGCGATGATGTACACCGACGACTGCCTGGTGCTGCGCATCGTCGACAACGGCCGCGGCGACGCCGCCCCCGGCGACGGCATGGGGCACGGCCTGGTCGGCATGCGCGAGCGGGTCACGGTCTTCGGCGGCACACTCGTCACCGGCCCGCACGTCTCCGGCGGCTACGCTGTGGAGGCGATCCTGCCCTTCGCCGGCCCGGAGTCCGCCGACCGGAGCGAACCGCAGGCCGAGTCCCAGGAGTCGTGACGTTGAGCCAGAGCACGCCGGAACCGATGGATCGGCTGAATCGGCTGGATCGGCTGGATCGGACTGACCCGAGCGACCCGACCGCGCAACCCGACGGCGCACCGGCCGCCATCCGCATCGTCCTGGTCGACGACCAGGAACTGCTCCGCACCGGCTTCCGCATGGTCCTGAACAGCCAGCCCGACATGTCCGTGGTCGGCGAGGCCGGCGACGGCCAGGCGGCCCTGGACCTGCTGAGCACCCTGCCGGCCGACGTGGTCCTGATGGACGTCCGCATGCCGCGCCTGGACGGCGTCGCCGCCACCCGCGAGATCGTGGTGCGCGGCGAGCGCCCCCGGGTCCTGATGCTCACCACCTTCGATCTCGATGAATACGCGTTCACCGCGCTCAAGGCGGGCGCCAGCGGCTTCCTCCTGAAGGACGTCCCACCCCCGGACCTCCTGGCCGCCATCCGCGCCGTCCACAGCGGCGAGGCCGTGGTCGCACCCTCCACGACCCGCAGGCTGCTGGACAAGTTCGCCCCGATGCTCCCCTCCGAGAGCGAACCGGCGCCGCCGGAACTGAACGTTCTGACCGAGCGCGAGCACGAGGTGCTGCTGCTGGTCGCCCAGGGGATGTCGAACGCGGAGATCGCCGGAAAGCTGTTCCTGTCCGAGGCGACCGTGAAGACGCACGTCGGACGGATCCTGATGAAGCTCGGCCTGCGGGACCGGGTGCAGGCGGTGGTTCTGGCCTACGAGACGGGGCTGGTGAAGGCTCGGGGGCGGTAGGGCTTGCTCGGGGCGTGACAATGCTCTGAATGGGTGAATGCTGCTGTTGTCGGCGCGGTGATTCGCTGGTTTGTGCACACTGGGTATCGGCAGATTAACTACCCGTATCCGGAGGTACGCTGTGAGTGTGACCGCAGAGCCGCTGCGCCCCACGCATTCCGGGCCGTATGTCGCCGAGGACCTGGATCGGATCCCTGATCTGCCGCCCCACACGGAGCTGATCGACGGGAACCTGATCTTTGTGAGCCCGCAGGCGCTCTTCCATGCCCTGGCCAAGCAAGCGATTTGGAACGCATTGGATCGAACGGTGCCGTCGCAGCTGTTCGTGACGGCCGAGATGACTGTAAAGCTCACCAAGAACACCCGCCCTGAACCTGACGTGCTGGTGGTCGACATACAGGCTGTGCGCGGCATTCGCCAGACGGGTTTCGAGGCGGCTGACGTGCTGTTGGTGGTCGAGGTCGTCTCACCCGAGTCGAAGAATCGCGACCGCAAGAAGAAGCCCGACCTCTACGCCGCGGCCGGGATCCCGCATTTCTGGCTCGTCGACGATGTCGATGGGAAGACCGTGGTCGAAGTCCGGAAGCTCGACAAGGAACTCGGCTCCTACGATCTCGTCGGCGAGTTCACCGACTGCCTGGAAGTCGAAGAGCCATTCCCCGTGACACTGGACCTCTGGGAAATCGACAAGCGTCGAAGCTAGTCGCTTCCCAGAGGCCCGCCCCCGGCCGATCGGCTACTCGATCCCCAGCGCCTGCTTGATCGGATCCAGCGCGAAGTACACCACGAAGAACAACGCCACGATCCACATCAGCCAGTTCACGTCCCGCGCCTTGCCGAGCACCACCTTCAGCACGCAGAACAGGATGAAGCCGGCGCCGATCCCGTTCGTGATCGAGTAGGTGAACGGCATCAGCGCGATGGTCAGGAACGCCGGGACCGCGATCTCCCAGTCGTCCCAGTTGATGTCCTTCGCCTGCGTCATCATCAGGAACCCGACCGCGACCAGCGCGGGGGCCGCCGCCTGGGACGGCACGATGGTCAGCACCGGGGTCAGGAACGCTGCCAGGAACAGCAGCGCGCCGGTGACGATGTTCGCCAGCCCCGTGCGCGCGCCCTCGCCGACGCCGGCGGCGGATTCCACGAAGCACGTGTTCGACGACGCCGAGCCCGCGCCGCCGGCGGAGGCCGCCAGTCCGTCGATGAACAGCACGCGGCCGATGCTCGGCAGCCGGCCGTCCTCGTCGAGCAGGCCCGCCTCGCCGCTGATGCCGATGATGGTGCCCATCGCGTCGAAGAAGTCGGCCAGGATCAGGGTGAAGACGAACACGATCGCCGTCATCACGCCCGCGTGGTGGAAGCCGCCGAACAGGCTGAACTTGCCCAGCAGGCCGAAGTCGGGGTGCGCCACGATGCCGTGCGGGACCTTCGGGGCGATGGTGCCCCAGGCCTCGTCGGGGACCGTGGCGATCTTGTTCACCACGATCGCCAGGACCGTGGTGCCGACGATCGAGATCAGCAGGCCGCCGGGGACCCTTCGGACCAGCAGGCACAGGGTCAGCAGCACGCCGATGCAGAACACGAACATCGGCCAGCCCTTGAGCGTGCCGCCGGCGCCGAGGGTGACCGGGGTGCCCGCGCCCTTGCCGACGAAGCCGGCGTCGACCAGGCCGATGAAGGCGATGAACAGGCCGATGCCGACGCCGATGGCCTTCTTCAGGGCCAGCGGGATGGCGTCCATGATCTTCTGCCGGAGTCCGGTGACCACCAGCAGGCAGATGCCCAGCCCCTCCAGCACGACCAGGCCCATCGCGTCCGGCCAGGACATGGTCGGGGCCAGGGTGAAGGCCACGACGCCGTTCAGGCCCAGCCCGGCCGCGATGGCCAGCGGCAGGTTGCCACCGATGCCCATGATCAGCGTCATCACGCCGGCCACCACCGCGGTGGAGGTGACCAGCTGGGTGTGGCTCAGGACGTGGCCGAACTTGTCCTTGGCGCCGCCCAGGATGATCGGGTTCAGCACCAGGATGTAGGCCATGGTGAAGAACGTGGCGAGCCCGCCTCGGGCTTCACGGACGTATGAGGATCCCCGCTCGTGCACCTTGAAGACGCGTTCCAGGACGCCCACCCCGCCGGGACCGCCTGCGCTTCCCGTCTGAACTGACAAGCTCCCACTCCTCGCCTGGTGAAATGTGCCGCCGTTACGGAGATCCGTGCCGTCGATATCCTGTCCACATGACAACCCAGGGCCGCAGGCGCCGAGCGGACGAACCGGAGGGCACGCCGGAGCGTGACTCTTCCGGGCGCACCGCCCAAAGAGGCCGCGCCGGCCGGCCCAAACTGGAGCCGATGCAGATCAACGAGCCAAAGGTTATCTGGATCGGTATCGGCCTGTGGGCTGCCGCTTTCCTCATCTTGTTGCCTTTTCGTAAAACTCTGATCTCCGACGGCCACGGCTGGTGGCTCTACACCCCCCTGGCCGGGGCCGGCCTGGGGATGCTGGGCTTGCCGATGGTCGGGCGCCGCAAGGCGGTCATCCAGCGGGAGACCGAGCACGGCCGCCAGGTCGGGCACGAGGAGCCTGCCGGCCGGGAGCGCAAGGGGCGGGGACGCAAGCAGGGGCGGGACAACGGCCGCGACGCCGTTCGGGATGACGCTCGCGACAACAGCCGCGACGCCGGCCGCGACCCCGGTCGAGAATCTGGTCGAGAATCTGGTCGCGACACCAAGCGCGGCCGAGGTCGTCGCTGATCCGAGCCCCCCACAACACATATCGGGATCAGCTCACCGAATCGTAGGACCATACGCTTTCTTCGTGACCTTGGCAGCCGCCGAGTCGTTGATCGTGTGTGATCGCCCCCTTATCGGTCCCCTATAGGGACGTCAGCGCCTCGGAGCTGTCGTGGTCCCTGGAAGCCCCCGACCAGCCGCCCTTACACAGCGACAGACACCCGGTCGGCAGCCTCGACGTCGAAGTCCGCATCCTCGGCGCCTCGCACCAGATCCTGGTCCGCACCGCCGACCGCGGCCGCCTGGTCTGCCGCGAGACCGTCGCCTGCCGCGAGGCCGCCCCGGGCCCGCTGCCGATAGCCATAGAGCGCGAACTCGACGACGGCTACCACTACGAGGTCCGCTGCGAGGTCCGCGAGGTGGACGCCGGCCACTTCCCGGGCTGGGCCTCGGCGCTGCGTGACTACGTCGGCGCCCTGCCAGAGGCCACCATCGCGGTGTTCCCCGCGATCCCCGACGCCATCACGGCCGTGGTCGTCGAGCCGCTCCCGGCCCGCCTGCACGGCGCGCTGTGGCGTACCTGGCACACCTACCCGCACGCCGGGGGCGGCGGGGACGTGGTCGCCACCAGGACGGTCCTCTACCTGGCACCCCCCTCTGGTGGCGCCGGAGGGGGCATGCCAGGCTTGAGGCCATGACGACGGCCTTGATTACCGGGGCGACGGCCGGCATCGGTGCCGCGTTCGCCCGCCGTTTCGCGGCGGCCCGCTATGACCTGGTGCTCGTGGCCCGCAACGTCGAGCGCCTGGAGAACGCCGCCGCCGAGCTCAGTTTGTTGGGCGCCGGCAAGGTGGAGGTGCTCTCCGCCGACCTGGGCACCGTGGACGGCCGCGCGCTGGTCGAGGACCGCCTGGCCGATCCGCTGCGCGGGGTCGACGTGCTGGTCAACAACGCCGGCTTCGGCCAGGGCAGCGCCTTCCTGTCGCATCCGGTCGAGGACGAGGAGGCCATGCTCGACGTGCTGGTGCGCGCCGTGCTGCGGCTGACCCGCGCGGCGCTGCCGGGCATGATCGAGCGCGGCAAGGGCGCGATCATCAACGTCTCCTCGGTCGCCGGCTTCGTGCCGCGCGGCACGTACAGCTCCGCCAAGGCCTGGGTGACCAACTTCAGCGAGTCCATCGCCGCCGAGGTGCACGGCACCGGCGTGCGGGTGGTCGCGGTCTGCCCCGGGTTCACCCACACCGAGTTCCACGAGCGCGCGGACATCGACACCGGCGACATCCCGGGGTGGATGTGGCTGGAGGCCGACGAGATCGTCGAGGGTGCCCTGCGGGACCTGCGGCGCGGCGTTCCGGTGAGCGTGCCGAGCATGCAGTACAAGGCGATCACCGCGGTCGCCAAGCTCGTCCCCCGGAATCTGGTCACCAAGGTCAGCCGCGGGATGTCCAAGCGCTGGTAACGTGCCACCAGGCACGCGGTCCGCACGATGGCGGGGACGCGGGTGACTTCCCGGCGAGGGGGTGGGTACGCGATGGCGTTCGAGGTCGAGGTGCCAGTGCGGCACAGGACTATGTGGCTGGCGTTCACCGATCCCGAAAAGATGGCGCGCGCCGTGCCCGGGCTGACCGTCGACGCGGTGCACGCGGTGCCCCCGGCCGACGGGCCCGAGGGCGTCGCCGGGGACGTCGTGGCCGGCCGGCTGAAGCTGCGGGTGGGCTCCGGCGCCGGGGCCGCCATCACTTATCGCGGCACCGCGTGCATAGCGGGTGCCGAGGCGCACAAGGGGACGCTGGACATCGCCGTGGACGCCGCGCAGGCGCGGGGGAACGGCGCGCTGGCCGGGTATCTCCGGGTCACCCTGGCCCAGGCCGGGGAGGACGGTGAGCGGACCCTGGTCACGGTGGTTCCGGAGCTGGAGCTGTCCGGGCGGGCTCTGGAGTTCACCCGGGAGGACTGGCACGGCGCCGTCGAGGCGCTGGGTGCGGCTTGGATCGATGTGCTGGCCGCGCAGTTCGGTGCGGGTTCTGCGACGGAGGCGGTCGAGGCGGCCGAGGTGCCCGAGTTGACCGAGGCGCCCGCGGCACCCGAGTCGGCCGCGGCGGAGCCGTCGAATAAAGAACAGGAATCCGAATCGGAATCCGACAAGATCACCAATGCCGAGATCCCCGCGCTCTCCCCGGCCGCCGCGATCTCGGACGAATCGCTTTCCGAAGACCCGTTGGCCGCGGTCTGGAACGGCCGATACGAGAAGAACCGCTGGCTCCCGGCGATCGCGGCTCTGGCATTGTTCCTGCTGATCAAGCGCAGGCGACGCCACCGCGCCGACAAGCCGGGCGCGGATTCATCATTTAGGATGGAATAGCCCTCAGATAGCTGCCTTGAGTAGACCTCGGCTCGTACATTGGCGCGCAAGTCGGTACATCACACCGGATGCCTGGAAGCCGGGCGGACCCCGCGCGGCGGCCAGTGACGCAGCAGCACGATCGAGGAGCACCAGCAGCATGTACGTCGAGGGATGGAACGTCCACCGGGTCATCCGGCCCGCCCGCCTCGCCAACGCCGTCGTCGAGCGGCTGCTGCTGCGCATACTGGAAGGCGAGTTCCCGCCGGGCACGGATCTGCCCCCGGAGGCGGCGCTCGCGGCCGAGTTCGCGGTCAGCCGCACCATCCTGCGCGAGGCGCTCAAAGCCCTGGAGGAGAAGCGCGTCCTGCGCATCCGCCACGGCCGCGGCACCACCGTCCGCCCCAAGGCCGAGTGGAACCTGCTCGACCCGCTGGTGCTGAGCGTGCAGCTGGAGTACGAATCCTCCCCGGAGCTGGTCGCCGAGCTCGGCGAGGTCCGCACGGCCCTGCTCACGCTGATGGCCGAGCTGGCCGCCCGCCGCATCCACCCGCCCCAGCGCGAACAGCTGGCCGCGGCCCTGGAGCGGATGCGCGCCGCCACCGAGGAACCGGGCCCGTTCCACGACGCGGCCATGACCTTCACCCGCACCCTGGCCGAGGCCGCCGGCAACGAGGTGGCGCGCTGCGTCATCGAGACGATCGACGTGCCCTACGGCGGCCAGGAGGACAACCCGGCCAAGCTCGTCGAGACGATGAAGCTCCGCCTGCTCCTGGCCGAGGCGGTGCACGCCACGGTCGCGGCGGGCCCGGGCGCCCCGGCCGGCTCGCTGCCGGTCCCGGCCCCGGCCTCGGCGCCGGCGGCCCCGGGCCAGCAGGTCCCGGCCCCCGCGACCGCCCCCGGCGCGCAGCCGCTGCGCCAGGGACAGGTCGCGACGGTCCCGCTGAACCGGCACGGCGTGCGGACGCCGATGCAGTCGGCCCGGGTGTAGGCAGGCAAGCCCTCCTGCTGATTCGGGGGATTCCCGTGAAGAGCGCGCATATGGCCCCGCCGGATTGAGAGATCCTGCGGGGCCTTCGTGCTGTTTGCTCGACCGTGCTACCTGCTTGGCCCGCTACCTGCTTGCCAACAACCGGCGCAGTTCCACGGGAGTGCGGCCGACGTGGTCGCGCACCGTCCGCGTCAGATGCGCCTGGTCGGCGAAGCCGAGGTCGTGCGCGAGGTCCGCCAGCGCAGTTTCGCCGTCGGCGAGCCGGTCCATGGCACGGCCAACGCGCACTCTGTTGCGGAAGCGCGTCAACGACGTACCGGTTTGCCGCGAGAAGACACGGCTGAGACGGAACGGCGAGACTCCCAAGAGCTCCGCGAGGCCGCATAGCGTTGCCGATTGCGGGACGTCGGCCAGGATCGCCTCACGGGCCGCCGCCGCTAATACGCCGTCCCCGATCACGGATTTCGTTGCGTATCCGGCAGCCAGTGCGACAAGCCTAAGGAGTTCTTCGGCGACGGCGTAGTCCGCATCTCCTGTAGTGGCCGCCACTAGTAGCCGCCTATGTGCCAACTCAATGCGCGCGTCTACATATACGACGCTTCCTACAGGGAGCCGTCCCCAGAGCTCTCTAGAGAATCCCACTGATGTGCAGACATCCCCGCCTACCGGATGCGCGAAGCGCTCCTCTTCACCGGGAGTCGCCACATAGGCGGTCGTGCGGTCCACATCAGTCTCGACTCCGTTGGTCCAGCGCCGGAACCGTCCTTTACGGATCAACACCAGACGGTGCGTCTGGTGCTCCTCGGAGCTCGACCACGCGGGACCCCCACCGAGGCAGTCGACCTCGTGCACCGAGAACTCGGGCCGTGCTGCGAGGGTTGTAGCGGTCTGCACCTCACCGACGCTACGCGCCGGGACCGACAGCTCCGCAGCCGCAAGAATCTTCAATACGGCCCCCGCCCGTGCGGCGCATCCTCGACCCATGAACGCACCACTGACCCTCACCACGATCATGTTCGACAGCGCCGACCCGGTGGCCCTCGCCGCCTTCTACAGCGCCGCGACCGGCTGGCCGGTCACCGACACCGACGAGACCTTCGTCTACGTCGGCGAAGGCCCGGTCCACCTCGCCTTCCAGAAGGTCGCCGACTACCAGCCCCCGGCCTGGCCCGACCCCGCCAAGCACGCCCACCTGGACTTCACCGCCGCCGACAAGGCCCAGGCGATCCAGGACCTCCTGTCCGCCGGCGCGAAGCAGCCCGAGTTCCAGCCCGGCGGCGATCGCTGGACGGTCCTCACCGATCCCGAGGGGCATCCCTTCTGCGTCGCCGCGGCGTGATACTCCCGCTATGTCGATGATGTGGACGGACCTCTGAATCCGTACGCGGCCAAACCGACGCAACGCCCTGAGGGCTATACGACGCACCGCTTCTTGCCGCCGAGTTGGGCCGAGGAGCGCAGGATCCTGCTGACCCTGCTGGGAAAGCCCGACAGCCCGGCCCTGGCCGCGCTGCCCTACACGCTGGTCTGGGCCACCACCTGGGAACAGGAGGCGAACGAATACATCGGCCCGGTCCTCGGTCTACCCGAACTGCCCGTCATCGTCTGGCCGGACGACCGCGTCGAGCCGGCGGACGGGGTCTTCTGGAAGACGCCCGAGATCGTGGCGTGGGCCGACGGCCGTCCGTTCGCCTGGATCGACGACCAGATCACCGACGCTGACCGGGAGTGGGTCAGCGACTGGCACGACGGTCCCGCGCTGCTGCGCCGGATAGACCCGGCGATCGGCTTGCACTAAAGCTCTGCAGACGGCCACTAAAGCGAATCGGCCCTGTGGGATTCCCTATAGCGAATCCCACAGGGCCGTCTCTGCGACCGTCTTTCCACCCGGTCAAACAGCGCTCCACATCCGCTGCTGGGCCGGCGCCGCCTGAGGTTGCGGCGTGTCCCCGTGTCGGCCGGCCAGCAGCAGCGCCCGCGCCAGGCAGGCCGCAGCACCCGTACTTAGCAGTGCCCGCGCGATGTTCCACGCGTTCCACGTGTCCTCGAACCGTGCCCGCACGGCCGCCGGGTCGGCGATCTTCGCCGCGGCGCCGGCGTTGGTCAGTTGGTTGTTCAGTGGGACGTTGACGGCCATCGTGGTAAGCAGACCGATCGTGTAGAGCACCAACCCGGCGGCGATCCAGAGGCGGAGCCGACGGTCGTGGCGGTAGCTGCGCAGGGCCCAGGCCGACAGGACGAGGGCGCCGAAGAAGGTCAGGAAGAACACCGGGTTCTCGATCTTCTTGTTGATGTTCTGCATCGCCTCGATGAAGGTCCGGTCGCCGGAGGCACCGAGTCCCAGCATCACCGAGCAGGCGAAGGCGTAGTAGACGCCGGCGATGAGGCCGGTCACGACCGTCGCGGCGGCCAGGATGCCGCTGCCGGACACGCGCGTCTTCATTTCCAGGCTCCGTTCTCGGCTGCGTTGCGGGCGAACTCTGCGAAGTCGCGCGGCGGTCGCCCTATAGCGCGCTGTACTCCGTCGGCCACAGAGGCGTTGCGGCCGTCCAAGACTTCGCTGAAGAGGTACGCGAGGATCTCGATCACTTCTGGCGCCTCACCCGCTTCCGCGAGGAACGCGGTGAAGGCCTCCAGAGGGACCGGCGTATAGGTGACCTGCCGTCCTGAGGACTCCGCTATAGCGCTGACCGCCTCCGCGAAGGTCAGCAGACGCGGTCCGGTCACCTCGTAGATCTCGCCGTGGTGCCCGTCCTCGGTAAGCGCGGCGACCGCGACGTCGGCGATGTCCTCGACGTCGATGAACGGCTCCCGCACATCCTCGACCGGCAGGACTACCGCCCCGGACATCACCGCGTCGTAGAAGGCGCCTTCGGAGAAGTTCTGCGCGAAGAAGCTGGCGCGGACCACTGTCCATTCCAGTCCCGCCCCCGCGACGACCTCCTCGGCCCGCTGCGCCTCCGCTTCACCGCGACCGGACAGCAGCACCACGCGCCGCACCCCGGCCTGTCGGGCTTCCGCGGTGAACGCCGCGATCGTCTCGGGCGCCCCCGGCACGGCTATGTCCGGGAAGAAGGACACGTAGACGCTCGTGACGTCCCGCAGCACGGCCGGCCACCCCGCCGGGTCGTCCCAGTCGAACGCCGGGCTCGCCGAGCGGGAACCACGCCGGACGTTCGCGCCGGTGGCCTCCAGACGGTCGGCCACCCGCCGTCCGGTCTTGCCGGAGGCGCCGAGGACGAGGATCAGAGAGTCGTCCGGGTTCTGGTTCGGGTTCTGGTTCGGGCTTTCGTTCCGGTTCGTGTTCTCGTTCATGACTCCAGTACAGCGGCCATGAGTGAGATCCAGAATGGTCCAGACTCCACGCTTCCATACGCGATCGTCTACAGTCGAAGGATGGACGTCATAGCCGGGTTGCTCAACGGACCGCGCGCCGACGGTGCCTTCCTGCTGCGTTCGCTGCTCACCCCGCCGTGGTCGCTGCGGGTGCAGGACGAGGCGCCGCTGACCCTGGTCGCGGTGATCTCGGGGACCGGGTGGGTGGTCCCGGACGAGGGTGCGCCGACCCGGCTGCACACCGGTGACCTGGCGATCCTGCGCGGCCCGGACCCGTACGTGTTCGCCGACGACCCCGCCACGGCGCCGCAGGCCGTCATCCATCCCGGCCAGCGCTGCACCACGCCCGACGGCGAGGAACTCGGCGACCTGCGCACCCTCGGTACCCGCAGCTGGGGCAACGCTCCCGACGGCAGTACGGTCCTGGTCACCGGCACGTACCAGGTCCTCAGCGAGATCTGCGCGCCGCTGCTGTCCGCGCTGCCGCCGCTGGCCGTGCTGCGCGACGGGGAGTGCGACACGCCGCTCATCCCGCTGCTGGGCGACGAGGTGGCCCGCGACACCCCCGGCCAGGACGCGGTCCTGGACCGCCTTCTGGACCTGCTGACCGTGGTCGCGCTGCGTACCTGGCTGGCGCGCCCCGACGTGGAGACGCCCGCCTGGTACCGCGCGCAGGACGACCCGGTGGTCGGTACGGCGCTTCGCTTGATCCACGACGCCCCCGCGCATCCGTGGACTGTCGCAGCCCTCGCCGACGCCGCGCATGTGTCCAGAGCCGCGCTCGCGCGACGCTTTACCTCTGAGGTCGGGGAGCCGCCTATGGCCTACTTGGCGAACTGGCGGCTGGCGCTGTCCGCAGACCTCCTGCGCGACCCCTCCGCGACCATCGCATCAGTGGCCGAACAGGTCGGGTACGGCAGTGCGTTCGCGCTGAGCGCGGCCTTTAAGCGGGTGCGTGGGATCAGCCCTAAGGAACACCGGGAGCGGGCCGTCCGAGAGGCAACGCCTGTGGCGGCAGTGCGGCCCTGGCGCGTAGCTGTGTAGTTCCGCGTAGTTCCGCCCTTAGAGGCGGCCGCCTCTAAGGGTTCTCTACCGCAGACTCACTGCCATGGCCTCTACAGCCAACAGCGGCGCCACGTTTCTCTCCACAGCCTTCCGGCACTCCAGCACCGCTTCGATCCGCCTTAGCGTCGCTTCAGGTGTTCCCGCCGCGGCGATTTTGCGTACGGCCGCGTACTGGTCGTCGTGGATGGGCTCGGTGACGTCGCCACCCGCCCCTCCGATCGCGCCGAGCTGGACGGCGAGCACGTCGCGGTAGAACGCCGCGAGGTCCACCAACGCCAGGTCCAGTGCGTCGCGCTGCATCCGGGTCGTGCGCTTCTTCTGCCGCGACTCCAGGTCCTTCAGTGCGCCGGCGGCGCCGGGAATCGCTTTGCGCGACCCCTCCTGGTAGCCCAGCGCGACCCGCATCTCCGCGGTCTCTATGACGTTCCGGTCCTCGGCCTCACGCTTCGCCTCGGAGATGGTCGCGTCAACCAGCCTCTGCGCCGCGGACAGCGCCGACCCTATGTCGGTCAGCGAGGACGCCAGAGCCAGTACCTCTGTGCGCTTCGCGCGCGCCTCGTCGTCCGTCGCCAGCCGCTTCGCCCGCCCGATGTGCCCCTGCGCGGCGCGGGCGGCCTCGCGGGCGCGGATCGGGTCCACGCCGTCGCGCCGGACCAGGATCTCCGCGACCGCCGTCGAGGGCGGCGTGCGCAGCAGCAGGTGGCGGCAGCGGGAGCGGATCGTGGGCAGCATGTCGTCGCGGCCCGGTGCGCACAGGATCCACACCGTGCGCGCCGAAGGCTCCTCGACTGCCTTCAGCAGGACGTTGCCGGCCGCCTCGGTGAGCCGGTCGGCGTCCTCGATCAGCAGCACCTGCCAGCGGCCCGAGGACGGGGTCATCGACGAGCGGCGCACCAGGCCGCGGGTGTCGGCCACGCCGATCGAGAGCTGGTCGGTGGCCAGCTGGAGCACGTCGGGGTGGGTGCCCTCCAGGACGGTCCGGCAGCCCAGGCAGTGTCCGCAGCCCGGCTCGCTCTCCGTCGTGCACTGCAACGCCGCCGCGAAGGCGCGCGCCGCCGTCGAGCGGCCCGATCCCGGCGGTCCGGTCAGCAGCCAGGCGTGCGTCATGCCGTTGCCGAGCGCGGCCTGTGAGAGCTCGGCGCCGACGTGGTCCTGGCCGACCAGGTCGGTCCAGACGCCGTAGGGCTCGAACGGCGCGCCGCCGCCGCTCACGCGTCGTCCCCGCCGTGCCGTGACGGCTGCCGGGCCCCGAACAGCTCGTCGGCCATGGACAGCGCGTCCTGCTCCGGTTCCTCGTCGAACTCCGGCTTGGTGATGTAGTCCGGGACTTCCCATTCGCCGCGGACCGGCGGTGCGGAGATCTCCTCGGCCCGCGGTGGGGTGCTCGGGGGAGCCGGAGTCGGCGTGACGGCGCGCGGGGACGGTGAATACGAATCCATCGTCTGCTCCGGCCGGATTGCCGGTCGGTCGGTCGGCGAGGGGCGCGAGGACAACTCACTGGAGCCCGCGCCCTGGGCCCGCTCGCGCGCCGCGCGCTCGGCCCTGGCCGCTTCTTCCTCTAGGCGGCGCATGTGTTCCTGCCGCGCGAACTCCCGCGCCTCCTGCTCCCGCTGCGCCTGATCTCGCTGCTCGGCCTCGGCCTCGGCGCGCTGGCGCTCGGCGTCGGAGAGCTCTGCCATCTGTACTGCGCGCTCCTGCGCAGCCTTGCGGCGCTCCTCCTCACGGCGCGCCGCTTCCTCGGTCATTTGCTGACGCGACAGGTGGATCCGGCCCTCCAACCGTGACTTGACGCGCCCGGAGATCTGCTCGATCGACTCCAGGGCGTTGATCACGATGAACCGCTCCGGCTCGGCCGCGGCCAGCTCCAGGTAGCGGTTGCGGACCCGGCGGTGGAAGTCCACGGACTCCAGCTCCAGCCGGTCGGCCGGGGTCTTGCGCCGCCGTGCCGCCTCGATCGGGTCCAGGTCCATCAGGACCGTGACGTCCGGCATCAGGCCCTGCGTGGCCCAGTGCGACAGCAGCTCGACCTCCCGGGCCGACAGCGCGCGGCCCGCGCCCTGATAGGCCAGCGAGGAGTCGACGTAGCGGTCGGTGATCACCACCGCGCCGCGCTCCAGGGCCGGCCGGATCACCCGCTCGACGTGGTCGGCGCGGTCCGCGGCGTAGATCAGGGCCTCGGCGCGTGGGGAGATGACGTCGGCGTTGTGCGCGTCCAGCACGATGTTCCGCAGCTTCGTGCCCAGCGGCGTCCCGCCGGGTTCGCGGGTCACCACCACCTCGTGGCCGCGCCCGCGCAGCCAGTCGGCCAACAGGTCCAGCTGCGTGGACTTGCCGCTGCCGTCGCCGCCCTCGAAGGACAGGAAGGTGCCGGTATAGGTGTGCGCGGGCCTTTCGACCCCGGTGCCTTCCGGCAGCGGGTTCCCGTCGGCTCCGGCCGCCGGTCCGGAGGTGGTCCCCGACTCCGCCACGCCCCCGGCGCGCGTCGGAGCGGCGGTGCGCTTAAGCGCCGCCTTCAGTTCGTTCCGCAACGATTTCCCTGGCACGTCATCCATCATCCTGTACGCCACCCACCCGACGCCCATCGCCAGCAATCCCGCGCCGAAAAGGGTGATGGCCGCGCCACCATAGGTGATTGATGCGCCGGGAACGCTTAGCGTGTGCGCCCCGAACATGCCGGCCACCGCCGGGGACACGGCCAGGATGAGGACCAGCGTCACCCGGATCAGGGACTGGACGAAGGCGAACGTCCGGCCGCGCAGCTCGTCGGCCACCTCGCGGCCCAGCATGGTCTGCCCGATGATCCACGCGGTCCCGCCGAGGAAGCCGATGACCAGCGCGCACAGCACGCTGAGCAGCAGGACCGGCACCAGGGCGAACACGCAGAGAACCAACCCCGCGGCGAAGATGACGGAGCCGAACAGCCGCTGCCGCGACACTCCGGCCAGCACCCGCGATCCGGAGAACATCCCGGCGGCCAGGCCGAGGAAGACGGTGCCGAACAGGACGCCGTACGCCGCCTGGCCTGCGTGGAGATCGCCGACATAGGTCCGGGCCAGCCCGACCACCGCGCCGCCGGCCGCGAAGGCCCCGGTTGTGCCGATGATCACACCGCGGATTCTCTTGTCTTCGCCGAGGTAGTGCCAGCCGTCGAAAAGAGTGCGGAGCGGGGAGCGGGTGTCGGTGGTGTGGCGGCGCTCTGCGGCGCGCTCTGTAGCGGACCGCGCGGGGATGCTCTTAAGGCGCGCGATCGTAAGAGCGGAGAACAGGAACGTCAGCGCATCGAAGTAGAGAGCGAGGCTGACCGGTTTGGCGGTGAAGAAGTTCCACTGGCTCGCCAGGCCTCTCGTGATCAGCGACAGCACGGTGAACACGCCCGCCGCGATGGGAGCGGTGCCGTAGGCGGTGAGCAGCGACACCTGGTTCGCCGGCTCCAAGAGCCGTGGCGGGACCAGGTTCGGGACCGTGGCCTCTTTGGCCGGGATCCAGAACATCGCCGCGATCTCGATCAGGAAGGTGGCTGTGAACAGCCACCACAGAGTGCCTACCAGGGGGATGGAGATGAAGAACAGGCAGCGCGCGCTGTCGCCGGCCACCATCGTCCAGCGCCGGTCCAGCCGGTCGGCGACCACGCCGGCGATCGGCCCGAACAGCACGGCCGGGATCAGCCGGACCACGAAGACGCCGGCGACCGCATAGGAGCGGCCCGCATAGCCGCCTCCGGCCAGGGACACCGCCAGCGAGGACTGCGCCAGCAGCCCGAGCCAGTCCCCGAGGCTGGACAGCGACAGGGCCGTCCACAGCCGGCGGAAGTCGGGGATGGCGAGCACGTCGCGGATCCCGACCGGTGATGACTCCATGCAACCACGGTAATGCTCTGTGTTTTCGAACGGGGCGGTCGCGTGCCGTGGTTCGGCGGCGCGGGTGATTCTCCGTACCGCCGGACCACGGACATCCGACCTGCGGCCGGGGCGCGGGCCGTCCCGCCCCGGTCCTTCACCAGGCGATGGCGCTCTGCATGTCGTACTGCCAGTAAGTGACGAACGCGGAGTTCTGGTCCACGACCGTGTCGTAGGGCAGGGGCAGCTTCAGGGAGCCGGGCAGCGAGCCGGACTGGTCCCGGGCCTCCAGGAACACCTCCACCTGGGGCTCGACCTTGCCGGCGGAGCTGTCGGCGGCGGAGGTGCCGATGGAGGCGTAGGCGGACTGGCCCGGGTCGATGGTGACCACGGCCTGCGGCTTGCTGTCCTCGACCGCCTGGGTGACGGCCTGCTGGTCGGCGTCGAAGCGCAGGCCGGGGTAGTAGTACACGCTGCAGGCGGCGCCGCCGGTGTTGGTGACGGTGAGCAGGACGTGGTTGATGGGGCGGGCGAGGTTGGAGACGGTGCCCTTGAGGTGGTCGGGGGTGCAGGCGGCGGCGATGCCGGAGTCGGTGGTGGAGGGCTTCGGGGACTTCGGGGTCGAGCCCTTCGGGGCGGAGGGCTTCTTGGTCGTCGGGGTGGTGGGGGTGTTGGTTTGCGTCTGGTTCTGGTTCTGCGGCTGGCCCTGCGCTTGCGTGGAGGCCTGGGCCACGTCCGGCGCCTGGGTGGTGGCCGTCGCCGTTGTCGTCGCGGCGTTCGGCGCGGGGGCCTGCTGGGACTGGTTCGCGGTCGGGGTGCCTGCCGCGGCCGCGGAGGGCTTGGCGGTGGAGCTGCCGCAGGCGCTCAGTCCCAGGAGGGCGGAGGCCGCGAGGGCGGCGGTGAGGAGGGTCTTGGCGGTCGGCGTGATGTGGTTCGTCATGACTCCGGAGCTTGTCCGTCCCGGGGTGGGGCGCGTCGGGGGTGGAAGGGCTGCGGGTCGCGTCCGGGACGGTTTCCCGTAGCATGAGCTGCGGATTAGCGTCTGGGATGGGACGCCGATCCGGGACGGGAGGGAGCCGCGTGGGGTCCGGGTCGGAGGGTTTCGCCGCTCTGCTGAGCGATTTGAAGGAGCGTTCGGGCCTGAGTTACGGGGTCCTGGCGAAGCGGCTGCATGTCGGGACCTCGACGCTGCATCGGTATGTGCAGGGGGAGACTGTGCCCCCGGAGTACGCCGTCATAGAGAAGTTCGCGCGGTTGACCGGAGCCTCCGCGACGGAGATGGCGACGCTTTATCGGCTGTGGATGGCTGCGGTTGAGGCGCGTTCCTCAACGGCTGCTGAGACAGCGGTGATTGCTGAGGCGGTTCCGGAGGAGCCGGCGGCTTCCTCTGTAGAGCTTCCTCCCGACGGCCCTCCTGAGGTCCCTGCGTCTGCTGTTCCGCCTGCTGCCTCTTCGCGAGGTCGTCGCCGTCTTCTTCCCGCGCTTGCCGTGCTCGCCGTCTTGGGAGTCGGCGCGGCTGTGGCTGGAGTCGCTTTTGCGTCCTCGGGATCCGGTGGGCATCCCGCTGCGGGCTCTGTGCAGAGTTCTCTACAGAGTTCGTCTTCCCTCTCTTCCTCTTCTCCCTCCCCGTCTACCTCCACCTCTGTCTCTTCTTCATCTGCCTCGTCCTCCGCGCCGTCCTCTCCGCAGAGTTCGTCCAGCGCGTCCTCTTCTCCTTCTTCCAGTTCTGCTGCTCCGCCTATCGCGGTGACTATCCGTCCCTACCAGTGGGAGGACAAGTGCGAGCAGTGGTACCTGCTGAACAGGAAGCCCAGCGAGGTTCCTCCTCCGCCGGCCGAACAGGACGCCCGGGGTTGGGCCGCCGCGCTGGGTGCGGTGCCGGCGGGCACGATGAAGATCGAGCTGGCGGTGCAGGGGACGTCGTCGGACGCGGTGGTCTTGTCGGGGCTGCACGTCCGAACCGTTAGTAAGGCCGCGCCGCTGCCCTGGTCCGCGTTCTCCATGGCGTCGGGATGCGGGAGCGGGATACAGCCGGTGTCGTTCGACATCAACTTGGACACCGACCGGCCGCTGGCGAATCCCAAGGCGGGGCAGCAGGGCGACACGGTGGTGCCCGCGGTGGACTTCCCCTTCAAGGTGTCGCAGTCCGATCCGCAGGTGCTGACCGTCTATGCGCACGCGCACATGGTGAACGTCGCGTGGTACCTGGAGCTGGATTGGAGCAGCGGGAGCCGGTCCGGGACCGTCCGGATCGACGACCACGGCAAGCCGTTCCAGACCAGCGGTGCGAAGGGGCGTCCGATCTACGACTACGACACCGGCTCGAACAGCTGGCTGATCGACGACACCGCGACCGTGAACTGACGCCCCTGCGGGTAGCCACCTTTAGTGGCCCTCGCCCTTGCCCTCGACGAGGTGGATCGCGCGGACCTTGACCCCGGTGGTCTTCATCTCCCATTTGTACCGCAGGGGCTTTACTCGCCTTTCAGGACCCTTCCTGTAGGCGCTTGAGGAGTACGGGGACGTGGCTGTGCTCGACGTCCTTAGCGGCGGTGATAAGCGTGACGGTGTGCTTGGTGTGCAGAGCGCGCACCTCTGCGAGCGCGGCCTGTTGGGCGTCTCCGCCTAGCTCGGCGTTATAGCGCGCTTCGAACTCTGCGTACTCATCGCGGTGCGCGTGGAGCCACTTCCTGAGTTCGTTGGAGGGCGTCACGTCGATGGGCCACAGGTCGAGCGCGGCCTCTTCTCGGCCGACGCCGCGCGGCCACAGCCGATCCACCAGGACCCGCTTGCCGTCCGCCTGGGACGCAGCGCTATAAGCCCGCTTCATCCTGTAGTCGCCAGTCATGGAGCCAGGCTAATAGGCCTCCGCGTACGGGACCGGTCTGTAAGGCTGACCGTGTGACCATCTGGGACGAGACCACGGACAGCACCAAAGAGCTGGTGTTCACCGCGCTGGACTACGCGCTGGAGAACGCACAGCTATCCGACCAACCCTTCACGCCCTTCTCCTTCGCACGCCGCGAGGACGGGACCGCCACCCTCACGCGCTTCGCCGTCAGCCCCGGCGCGGACGTCCCCGAGACGATCGACGCGGCCCGCGAGTACCTGGCGACCGCGGAGGCGGGCACCACGGCCATCACCCTCGCCTACGACGGCTATACGACGTACGAGGGAGAGCGCACCGAAGCCGTCTTCGTCGAAGCCCACCAACTCGACCTCGACCGCGCCCTCATCCTCGCCCAGCGCTACGTCCGCACCGACGGCGACCTGGAGCCCCTCGGCGATCCGATGCTCCAGGCCGAGGTGGCGCCGCTGGTACTGGGTGTCGAGGCGAGCGACGGGGCCTCCGACTGCGGGGCCTGATGCTGCCGCCCCGAGAGCCACATCCTGCCGACACCCGTGTCAGGGACCTGCCGCCCAAACACAGGTGACTTCGCGGATACGCCCCTCAGCGGCCACTTCATACCTTTGATGCAGCCCACGACCGCGGGCTGCATCAAAGGGGGAGAAATGACCGACACTCGACGCCGCACCACACTGGCGGCTGTCCTCATAGCGCTGCCGTTCGCCGTGGCAGCCTGCTCATCGTCGAACTCGTCGCCGAAGAACGCCACATCCGGCCAGTCGACGACCGCCCCCCTCGGCCAACCACCCGCAGCCGCCGCCGGCGGCAAAGCCGACGGCAAGTTCCCCGCCGCCTGCTCTCTGATCACCCAGGACCAGGCCAAGACCGCCCTGGGCGACGACGTGGCCCCCGGCGTCGAGCAGCAAACAGCCGGCGGCAACGGCAGCACCTGCACCTTCGACGGTGCGGGCGACGCCGACGACGTCATCCTCCAAGTCGGCCCCCCGGCCATCATCCACCACGCCCAAGACCTCGCCCAACAAACCCAACCCGTCCCCGCCCTCGGCGACAACGCAGTGGTCTACGGCTTGACCGGCAACATCTTCGACATCTACGTAGTCAAGGGCACCACCGCCATCGACATCAGCATCTCCAAAGGCGGCGAGGGCTCCGCCCCCGCGACTCTGCCCCCGCAGCCAGTCGCCGACGCGCTGACCACGCTGGCCAAGACCGCGTTGAGCAGGTTCTAGAGACAACGAGAAAGCCCAGGTCAGAACTCGTCTGACCTGGGCTTCGGCCGAGCGTCCCGTCAGAGCCGAGCTGACCGTCATGCCGCGGCCGGCGCAGCCGTTCCGACACCCAGAACCGCCTCGTCCAGCCTGACCGCCGTCGTGTCCGGCGCGGAGGAGAACCTGATCCCTCGGCCTGGTGAGACCGATGGCCCGGCCCCACCAGCGTCGCACCACAGCGCCGAAGCCGCATCCGCGGTCACAACCGCTACGGGCAGCGCTACGAAGGAACGACAAAGGCGCTCGCCGAATCGGCGAGCGCCCTGGTCAGAGGAGAGCCTCCTGTCGGAATCGAACCGACGACCTACGCATTACGAGAGTTAGCTAAGCATATTGACATACATTCCGGCGGTGTCTGGTGATGTACGCCGGCGTGCGTCAGTGCAGGTGAGCCATGGTGTCGGCCCGCGTCGCGGACGCGGGCCGACACCGGCCTATCTGGGCGTACTGCAACCAGCTGTGCAACCAGAGAGGAAGATCCCAGAGGGCTGAGCGTGCTTCCTTACGTATGGCTGATCATCCAGCTGTAAAACTTAAGACGATCTCTTCCTTCATGCGTTTGGCTAGAGAGCCAGGCCCATCCTTGGGCGGTGGTAGGTAGCGACTATCAGCCGGCAGCGCACGTGAGACACGGTCCACCAGCGCGCAACTATGATCGCTTGCGACGCGAGTCAGAATCTTCTCGATTGATACTGGAACGCCACCCATGACCGCGTTGGCGACCACAAAAGCAGCCGAACCACCGGGCTTGAGCACACGGGCGATTTCGCCTATCACCGCGTCGAGGTCACCAATATAGCGAGCAACTACGTTCGCAGCCTGTCGGGAGAGCTCGCCGGAGGTTACATCGCCAATAAGCGCTGAGACTTCCTTACTTGGGCGGGATCCGGCTGAAGAACCGACATTCGATGAGCGTAGCGAACGAAGATCTGAGAGGCTATGTCCCATCCATACCAGACTCATGCGATGGCCCCGCAAGTAGTCGATAGCGACTAGGTATGGCGGGCTTGTCATTACCGAATCGATGCAATCGTCGGAAAGTGGCAATGCACGAGCATCCGCTCGGATGAGACTTGGCGTTGACGAAGTATGCGGTATGACGTCCACGTTCGAGATCCGCGAGGCGGCTACGCGACGGGCGATAGTCTGAACAGCAGGAAGAAACGCGGTCAGCGGATCGATCGTAGCTGCTTCACGAACGCGGTGCGGACGCGAATGCGAAACATCCCTGGCGCGAGACGCGCCGGCGTCCTTTGTGATGATCAGTCGCGAGAAAGCACACCAGAGAGGTGCGTGAAGACTGGTAGGGCGCTTTCTAATCTCGTCTGCGAGTACTGCGAGACGATTTTTGGCTACGGGATCAAACCAGAAGTCAATAAACGCCAAGGTTTCTGCATCGACTGGAAGATTGGCTTCTTCCTCACGGCTCGCACGTGATACAACATCTCGCGCGTGTGTGACCAAATCTTCAAGATCAAACATTCCGGCAGCAGTATTAGAGATGATGAGGGCAAGCGGATCGGTGTCACACCCAAAGGCCCTATGTCCAGAGCCGGATGCGGCGAGAGGAAACGTTCCTGATCCCATCATGGGATCGAGGACTACCGATCCCGGCTCAAGCGATGCAACCTTTTGCGCCGCGAGTTCGGGCGCCATACGGGCAGGAAAAGGATGAACAGCAGCACGTGACATCTATGACTGCCCTCCATCGACAGTTTCGTCGTTCAATTGGACTGCTTCGAGGTATGAATTAGCCAGCCTGTCTGGGTAGTCTTGCAAGGTCTGATTTAACTCAAACAGCAAGGACTGCGGGCTGGCGTTGAGGGCAATAAACTCACCATCAAAGAATACGCTAGAAGGCGCCAGTGCTGCGAGACCACGCACGATGGAAGTCAAATCCTCGTGTGTGAGATCAAGCTTCCCATGCGTGCGCTCATAAATTGCTGTGGACAGAGTATCCGCCTTTACGGCTGACTTGCGCTCGGAATATTGTACCAGCAGTTCGATGACCTGCTTAACGGGTGGCATTTGAGGCGCAGGCTGGGCTTCGATTGTCTCAACAAATTTACGAGCACCGTCGGGCGAGCGTTCGTCAAACAGAGGGCGGAGAGACAGCGGTGACAGTCGTCGAAGGGGTGAAAGCTCGACTAGACGTGCCAAGTCTCCCACGGTAATTGGTGTGATGCCGTCGTTTGAGCAGATAGCCGTAATTAGCGCGTCTTTGTCCCCATCGCCTTGAAAACCGGGAGCGACGATTAGGGTGTGTTCTGGGGCGACATCGAGGTTGAAATCTTTTGCGGAACGTTCGCGATGAACGCGCAGAATAGACGTACGCATAGTTCCGGCTTGAATTCGAGGTGGGTTCGTCGAGGGTTCTTTCCAGCGACCCTTTTCGTCTCGCTCGCCGGCAGTGCTGATTAGTTCGAAAGCCTTCTTGCCGCTCGACTTGGCATCGTAGGTGAGTGCATAGCTCTTGCTCTCTCCGTTTCCTCTCCTACCGAGTCTCACAGTAGCGATTCCGTCAGGCTTGCCGTTTCCTCCAACGCGGATCACACTGAAACCCAGCACCTCTAGCGCGTCCGCGACTGCGTCCTCTAGAAGGTGTTCGTCGTTGCTTGCGTCCCTAAGTTGCCTAGCCACGACGGCTGCGGAGCGGGGATGATGACGCACTAAGTCTCGTAGGAATGCGTCTCGACGCTTCATGATTCTGTTTACTACTTCGGCATCCACGTTTTCGTCGAGCATGTAGGCTTGAGTGAGCAGCTCAGTCAAGCCGAAGAGTTGCAATGGCTCTTGGGCTCCGCGTTGGTCGATATAGTTTCCGATGAACGGGTGTGTCTGATTCAAAATCGCGGCTCGCCGGTCAACGTCATACCTGATGAGTCTCGCGTCATCGCCGACCGGCTCGACAATGACTTGTTCGAGGAGACCTTCATTGGTGTTCAGCATTAGTTGTGTCTGCGTATATTCGTCTGGCTTCATGCCAAGACTCTCGCGTACGGCAGCATCTCCGTCAGCTGCCCTTTGTAGCATTCGCCGTAGTGGCCCCTGGGTTAGACCCATTGGCGGGTTCGCAATACGGCCCTTCTTAGTAAGCAGGGGCAGCGGATCACGATCATCTGCTGACTTTTGGACTGTGCGCGCCTTATTGAAAACGGCAAGCATGTAGGCGCGGAGCTCCCGTAGCTCTGGCGAATCCTGCAAGCTCTCTCTCGGACTTGCGATAAGATGATCAAGGTCATCCGCGTTGATCACCATGTGAAAACGCGTCAAGGTGCCATGGTGAAGTTCCGGCCCGACGTTGAAGGTCGGATCGTCCAGATTAATGAGTCGCTGACGAATTCGAACGAAGTATCCATGGCTTCGCCCGAGCAGGTTACTATGCCCTTTCTGGAGAGATTCCTCAAAAAGCTTCGCCTCGCCCCACACTCGGCCTGCTTCCGGGAGTCGATACGCTGGCACTGGTGTGTCATTGACGTTGATTGTTTCTGCCTTGCCAATCTTTTGATCGGCAGGCAGTTCCGGCTCGTCCGCTCCTATGGTGAATTTCCAGAGCTCCGTGCCCTTTGCTTTTGATGCTTGGATCGCATCGCCGTTATAGTAGAGTTTGAACTGTGGGTTCAGAGGGATGGAGGTTGACAAAACCCACTTAAGTCGCCCTTGTTGAATACTACGAGCTGGCTTCTTCAGTTTCGTCATGACGGCCGCTGTCCAGTGCTCTAGCGCTGTCTGCCCAGTAGAGAACAGCGCATCGAGTAGCTCTTGACTAGAATCCTGGCCTGCCAGGCTTGACGCAATTGCCTCGCGCGCCTCTTCAGCGGTGATCTCGTATACCAATAGGTCAAGGCTGCGCGGATCACTCATGCCACCCTGGACTTTCTTGTAGTCCATAGTGACTGCGCGATAAACGCCATCTTTCAATGTGAGATATGTTAGCTCTTCGGCTAGTACGTATGTGGCTAGCTTTCCAATCCCGAATTTTCCAATTGGGGCACGAGCTGTGCCACTTTGAGGGGATTCCCGCTTACGTGACTTTCCGATTCGCCATAGATCATTAAGGCCTTCGATGTCCATGGCCACACCGTCATCGACTACGTGGATCGATGCGTTTGTCGCCGTAAGGTCAGATGGCATGTAAATCCATACCCGTCCCGCGCCGGCGTCGTACGAGTTGGATACTAGCTCTTCGAACGTCTTGTTGGGTGAGCTATATAGGCCTTCGGAGAAGCGCTCGATTATTTCTAGCGAGATACTGACCGGCACTACATCGGAGGCATTGCGTTCAACGCCGACGAAGTCGGCAATACTTACGCTCTTCTCGGGTGTCGGTGTTGGAAAACCCAAGTCGAGAGGCTCTTGACCTTCGTTAGCTGGGCGATTCATGGACACCCCTTTGGCGTTGCAGCCGCTCTGGTAGCCGAAAGTTCGAGTGTAGCGAGTATCTCAGGGCTCTGGTAGCGCCATCGATGCGTGCCCGCGGGGCACCTACCGCCGCGTTTGAACCCTGGTGTAGCGCATAACGCGGGACGTCTTGTTCTGCGCAGGGACGTCCCAGGACGTCTCTCCTCGCGCGGTGTGGGCGTCCTCTTGGGCTCTCAATGCTCGTGGACAAGGCCGCCATGTGCGAGAGCGATCGGAGATGACCCCGTGGCCAACACGAGTGATCATGCGTTTCTGATGAAGGGCTACCTGAGAGCGGATGGTCTACCCATGCCGCTTGCGTCGCTGTTCTTCCCGGCGAGGACGGAGTTCGCGAGTTGCGTGCGGGAGGTCGTGCGTCGAGTGCCGGTGATGGCTGCGGCGGAGGAAGATGCGTGGTCCACGCCTCTGCGCCAGTGCTCGTACGAGGAAGCGTGGAAGCCGTGACCACGCGATTCGGTGCACGCACCGTCATGGCCGCGACGTTCCCGCCAGAGCTGGGCGGGCCAAGGACGCTGCACATCGACAGCGCAACGGAATCGATCTTTGCGCGGATAGTGTCCGCGCTGCGGTCCGCTCGTCTGGATGCTGGGCTCTCTCAGAACGCGCTGTCGGCGGGTCTGCCGGTTCGGGGTAGGGCAATATCCGAGTGGGAGACCGGAGCGATAGAACCGACCCTGGTGCACCTGATCCAGTGGTCTCGATCGTTGAGCCGGCGTCTGGTGATCGTCGGGTCGGACGGCGAGTTGCGCATGGGCCCGCTGCGCGAGCGCCCCGGCGAAGTGTGGGAAGTCTTCGAGCGGCGCCGGCTGGCCGTCCCGTTGAGGCACCGGCGCCAGGCTCTAGGGATGGCGCAAGGGGAACTTGCCGAACTCGTCGGCGTCACGCGGGACTCGATCCAGCGTTGGGAGCTGGTTCGCGTGCCCCCTCGGCCGATCGCACACATCCTGTGGGCGCAGAAGCTGGGGTGCAGTCTTGCGCTGCGGCCGATCCGTATCCCGCCCAGCCGGGCGGTTTCTGCGTCCTCCAGGGTTCTCGAAGCTCGTGCGCAAGGCCGCTACGTGCGAAGGGATTGGGGATGACGTCATGGCCAACGTTAGTGATCAAGCATTTCTGATGAAGGGCTACCTGAGGGGCGGTGGTCCTCCCATGCTGCTCGCGTCGCTGTTCCTGCCGGCGCGAGCGGAGTTCGTGAGCCATCTGCGGGAGGTCGTTCGGCGTGTGCTGGTGATGGCTGCGGCGGAGGAAGACGCGCGGTACTCCGCGCAGCTTGTGACGTCGGAGCTGGTCACAAATGTCGTGCGGCACAGTGCGGTGGCGTCCAACGCGACCGTTGGGCTCGCCCTCAGTCGGGACGGGGCGACGTTGCGGATCGCGATCCATGACGCTGATCCGGAGAGCGGGGAGCCGAGCGAGCCGGACGAGGACCGAGAGTCCGGGCGCGGGCTACTCGTCGTCGAAGGCGTGTCGGATCGTTGGGGCGTTGATCGGACGCTCGTCGGCAAGCTGACGTGGTGTGAGCTGACCGCGTGGCCTGAGGACGCGCGTGCGTACTCGTGATGTCATGTACCGCGAGACGAAGGCGAGGCGGCGCGGGTGAGCGCACGGGAAACGGCGTGGGGCGCGTACAAGACCATCGCGGACGCGATGCGGCGGCGTATTGCCGAGGGTGAGTACGCGGTCGGCTCGCTGCTGCCCAGCGAGGCGATGCTGACCAGCGAGTTCAGCGTTTCGCGGAACACTCTGCGGCGTGCGTTAGGCGACCTTGAGCGGGAGGGTTTGATCACGGCTCTTCCTGGACGGGGGCGGGTCGTCGCGGGGCAGGGCGATGAGGCTGAACATGAGGCAGATCCCCATCTTCAGTACCGGCGGATTGCTGACGACCTGCGTGAGCGGATCGAAAGCGGAGACCTCCAGCCCGGAGACCTGGTGCCGAGTGAGGCCGCGCTCGTCGCGCAGTACGCCGTGGCTCGCGGAACTGCGAGGCAGGCGCTTGTCGAGCTTCAAGGGGCCGGGCTCATCGAAGCGATTCAGGGCAAGGGTCGGTACGTTCTGAACCCTTCTGATCGGGACGTCTGAAGACGTCTAGCACCTGATCAGTCATGTTCGCGTTCGATGGGGCTAGCTTGGGAGACATGGATCAAGTGACGTGGGCGTGTGAACTGGCGGGACGGCTTCTCGCGGAGCCTCTTCCTAGGCGATGGGCTCATAGTCAGGGCGTCGCTGCGCGTGCGGAATCCATCGCCTACGTCTTCGGCGACGATGCGGGTACCTTGATCGCTGCGGCATGGCTCCATGACATCGGCTACGCGCCGACCGTGGCCGACACGGGATTTCATCCCCTCGACGGTGCGCGCTACCTGCGCGAGTTGGGAGCGGATCCCCGAATTTGCTCGCTGGTCGCGCATCACTCGTGTGCAGCCATCGAAGCGCGTAATCGCGGTCTCGCCGACGTGCTTGAGGCGGAATTCGAACCAGTTGGGGGAGTCCTTAGCGACGCGCTGACGTTCTGCGACATGACCACGACCCCGGATGGCAAGCCCACCGAGGTCGAAGACCGCCTAGCGGAGATCCTGAGTCGCTATGGAGACGGTCATCTCGTCGCCGAGTCGATCCGCGAAGCGAGCCCATGCATCGTTGACGCTGCGGTAAAGGTGACGGAACTCATCGAGGCTCGATAGTGCGCTGACCTGAGGTCCGAACGAGCGCTCCCTGCTCATCGCGTCGCCATTGGCGTCCCATGCTGTCTTGGAACTCAATCTCGACCGGCTCAGGCTCCGTGTACGAGGTCAGCCATGCGCGCGGAGCTGGCCGGCGGATCGTCTGACCGGGAGGCACGAGACCTATGAACTCGGTCTCCGGGTCTTCGCCGACAGGAACCGGCAGAGGAAGATCAACCTCGTATATGGGCATGTCAGATGCATTGTGGACGTGCAGCGCCAACTCTCGCGTGCCGTCAGTCCGGCGGTACATCTCAACCCATGCACTGACTTTCGCCGCCTGCGCGCGTCGCTCGTCCTCGGTCCGGTCCGCTTCGCGCTTCAGCTCTCGGCGGAGCAGCACGAAGCCTGTGACGAAGGCACCCACCGTGCCGACAGATTGAAAGACGTTCGACCAGGTGTTGAGCCAGTCGCTACCCAAGGTGGGGCGTCCCGTCGCCCTTGAGGTAGTGCTCGATGCGTGCCCGCATGGAGCGGTGCATTTGAAGGTCGTTTACGGCGTCGATCTCAACCCAGTGAACCTCGCTGGATTCGTTGCTCGGCGTCGGTTCGCCGCCGGTCGGATGGCCCGTCAGGACGATCGAGAACTCCTGCCGGACCTCGTCGTTGCTGGTGTAGTGGATGAGGTGGCGGGGGTCGGTGTAGATCCCGTCAATCCCGGTGATCTCGCAGACGATCCCTGTCTCTTCGATCGTCTCGCGAATGGCAGCGTCGATCATGGACTCACCGAGGTCGATCGCACCGCCAGGAACGGCCCAGTTGTCGTTGTCGGTGCGGCGGATCATGAGCAGTCGGCCGGCGTCGTCGATGACGATGACGTTGACCGACGGAACCAGGCTGTTCGCGGCGGGCGCGTTCGGGTCGTTGAAGTAGTCGATCCTGCTCGGCATCGCCGCATCACTCCAGTGGTGTCGCGTTGTCCCACACTCGGTCAAAGCTCTCAAGGTAGTTCGTGACCATGCTTCCACCCGCGACCCTGCGCAGGTGGAGAACCGGAGCCTGAGCTGCGCCGAAGCCGTGAATGTGAGTGTTGACGAGGATCTGATCATCGGCCCGGTAGATCGAGTTGTACAAGATCGTGTCGTGTAGTCGGAACTCAATCCCGTCGATGTTTCGCAGTGGCCTGTACATCACGATCGCGTTCTTGATCTTCGCGGCCATGGTGTCGTCAATGCCCTCGTCAGAGCCGCGACGTGCGACGTTGTCGCTCGATGGGTCGCCGAGCAGGATCCTGACCTCTGCCCCGGCTTCGGCCTTCGAGCGGAAGACGCGGTGCAGCCCTGTGTCCTCGGAGAGGAAGAGCCCGGAGTAGACGAGTACGCCGATGTCTTCCTCTGCTGACTCGAAGAACCGGTGCCACAGCTCATTCGGCACGGCCCAGCGGTGCGGGTAGATGTTGATGATCTCGCTCTCGGAGGCTCCCGCCGCGTCGGCCGGCGATGCGACATCGGGCCAGAGATAGCCCTCGTCGACTTCGAGTACTGAGGCGACGGCGTACCGGTGCCGGCGGTAGGGCGCGCGATTCTTCGTGACCCATCGTTCGACGGTCTTTGGATCGACCTCGATCGCTGTGGCGAGGCTTTCAGGCGTCAGCCCCTTTTCGACGATGGCCGCGCGAAGTCGCTCGTTTCGCATCGTCACCCCCTGCGCGCTTGCAGTCACGGAAACCAGTCAACCGTAGGCGAGACGTTGTGGACACGTCCAGCCATGTATCAGTTCTCTGGGACGTCCTGCACATGTCCAGTCCTGTGGTGATGTCGTCCCCGGTCGCAGCGGCACTCTCGATTCATCGGCGCAACGGCGCCGAAGCCAAGAGCCGGAACCGCTCTGATCTCCCCATCTTGACTCCGAGTCGGGAGCGGGTCATCGTGAACTTGAACATGTTGTACATGTTCAAGTTATGGATCGAGCGGTAAGGCTCCGAAACGAGAGGAGTCGATCCGTGAAGCTCCACCAGGCCACTGACGAGGGGCGGAAATGCGAGTGCGGTGCCGCGATCCGCGACGACGAGCGCAACACGCTGTGCCCGAAGTGCCGCGCCCGCATCCGCTGGCATCGCCGCACTGAGGGGCGCCGAACCCACCCCCGTCCGCTGCGAACCCACCGACCCGAAGGGAGGTGAACCCCATGGCCGTTTCCCTGTCCGCCGCGGTGCTGCTCGGAGTCCTCGTGTACGTGCTCTGGCGGTACGCCGGCGTGTCGCTCTGGCACATCGTCATCTGCGCCCTGTTCGGGTTCTACCTCTCCTCGTCGACGGTCGGTCCGCACATCGCGAACGCGCTCCACAGCGTCGCGATCTTCCTGTCTCGACTGCACTTCTGAGGAGGCACAGAGTGCGTACGGTTTCCACGACTGCGAGCCGGCCGACCCGTGACCCATGGGTCGTCATCGGTATCGCCGTGACCGCTGCGACGGCCGCCGTGGCCAGCTTCACGGGGCTTCGTGGGCTCGCGATCGATGCCGGCTGGCCTACGCGGCTCTCGTGGCTGTTGCCGGTCACGCTCGACACGTACGCGATGACGTCAGCGCGCGTCTGGCTCGCGTCGACGACGCGGGCCAGACGGGCACGGCGCTTCGCGCGAGCCAACGCGGTAGGCGCGATCGCCGCGAGCATCGCGGGGAATGCGACGTACCACGCAGCGACGGTCGGACTTGTCCGGGTCACGTTCCCTGTCATCGTCCTCGTCGGTGCCGTACCGGCGGCCGTCCTCGGACTCACGGCGCACCTTCACGCGCTCCGGACTCTCGTCGACGACGAGGACGGGACGGAGTCCGGTCCTGGCGGAGAGTCCGAGCGGACACCCGACGCCGACGAGTCCGGACCGAAGGACGGACCCAACCCCCGCCGCAAGGCTCGTCCTGGGAACGGCGCGCGTCGGCGCTCGAAGTACCGGACCGAGGACGAAGCCATGGCCGCTGCGCGCGAGGCAGACGCGAAGTACCGCGCTGCGCACAACGGCCGTCCCATCACCCGCGACGCGCTCCGCGTCGCCCTGAGCATCGCCGGACCACGCGCGACCGAACTCCGTCGCCGGCTTGCCGCCGAAAGTACGGAGTTCGGGGACGCGCGTGCCGAGACCGAATCCGAGAGCACCAACCGAGAGGAGGCGCAGATCACCGCATGAAGAACCAGCAAGCACCACTCCCGACCCTGGACCAGGAGGCAGTCCGCACTCACTTCCGCACGGCCCTGCGGTACCGCACGCCTATCGCGATGTGGACCGCGATCGCAGACATCCCCGTCCTGCTCGCCGAACTCGACCGCGCCCTGACCCTGCTCACGCGCGCCCGCACCGACACCGCGAACCTGCTCGCCGCCGCGCGCGCCACCCTCGCCGCCATCGACGACAGCGAGTCCGATCCGCTGACCTACCTGCGCGACGAGGTGGCCGTGCATTGGCCTGTCGACGTCGCGCCGGTCGTCGACGACGTGGGAGGCGGCCAATGAGGGCATACAGCCGGCGCCACCGGCGCCTGCGCAACCGCAACGCCGCACCGCTCATGATCGTGGCGGACGGCAACCTGATTGGTGACGCCGTCGCGGCGATCGGACGAGCGCTTTTCCGCTACCGCTCCGAACTCGCGCCGCTGACAACGTCGGCCGCAATGTTCCTCGCCGCCGCCTTCATGCACATCAAGCATGCCGGGTGGACGGCGTACATCCTGGGCCTGACCGGCGTCCTCGTCGCGGTCATCGCGACGACAGGCTTTCCGTTCCGACTGGATCGGACCAGCGAGCGCCTGTATGCGGCGGTCACGACAGGGTTCGCGGGTCTCTGGCTCGCTGTTGCGACGAGGGTGGGGCCGTGGCGTGACCCTCTCCCGACGATCCTCGGCGTCTGCGCGCTCGCGGCTGCGCTGCCGTGGTGGACGCACCGACGCCGCCGTATGCGAGTCACCGTGGACCGCAGTATCCAGGCGTGGCCCAACATCGCCGAGATGATCGGGATCGCTGGATCGCACATCATGTCGGCTGTCGTCGACATCTGGGGATGGCGTGCGCGGCTGTCGCTTCGGCCGGGACAGACCGTCGCCGACGTCATCGCGCACGTTCCCGCCATCGAGTCCGGTCTCGGTACGCGAGCGGGCGCGGTCCGCGTCGAGCCGGACCCCGCACATGCCGGCCGATGCGTTCTGCGTGTCCTCGCCGAGGATCCGCATGCAACTGCGATCCCGTGGTCAGGTCCGTCCATCCGTAGCGTCGCCGACCGGCTCACGCTCGGAGTCTTCGAGGATGGGACTCCCGTACAGGTGTCCATCCTGCGGCGTAACGGGCTCGTCGGGGGAGTAGTCGGCTCGGGCAAGAGCGGCGTTCTTAACGTCATCCTGGCGAACCTCGCGGCCTGTCCCGACGTCGTGCTGTGGGGGATCGACCTTAAAGGCGGGATGGAGCTGTGGCCTTGGGCATCCTGCCTTGACCGGCTCGCCACGACGCCGGCCGAAGCCGCCGCGATGCTGCGTGACGCTGTGCGCGTCGTTGAGGCACGCGCACACGCCATGGGCAAGGGGTCCGCGCGTGTCTGGGAGCCGTCGCCGGAACATCCGGCGCTCGTCATCGTCGTCGACGAGTACGCCGAACTCGTCGAGAACGCGCCCGGCGCGGCGGAGGCCGCTGATTCGCTCGCAAGGCGCGGGCGGGCCGTCGCCGCGACGATGCTTGCGGCCACACAACGACCGACACAGCAAGCGATGGGCAACGGCGCCGTCCGCTCCCAGATGGACGTCAGGATCTGTCTCCGCGTCCGCGAGCGCCGCGACGCGGATCTGATCCTCGGACAAGGCATGCTCGCCGCCGGCTGGCTCGCTCACACCCTGGACGCGCCGGGCAAGTTCCTCATCTCTGCCGAAGGCCACGATCACCCGAAGCGTGCCCGTGCGTTCCTTGTCACGGATGACGATGTGGAACGCGAGGCAAGTCGCTGCGCGCCGCTACGGCCGTCGCTGGACGAGCCGTCCGCAAGCGCTCTTGGTGCGCCGCTCGACGACGCGAACGAGGTCGTTGACGCTGAACTCGTCGACGACCCCACCGGCCCTGAAACGGCGCTCTGGACCGCACTGGCCGAAGCACCCGATGAGGGTCACTCCGTCCCCGAACTCATGATGATCACCGGAATGGGTCGCACATGGATCTACGACCGTCTCCAAGTTCACGCCCTCGCCGATCGCGCCGAACAGGTCGCCCGTGGCCGCTGGCGCGCGACCGGGCCCAACCGCCAGCATCCAGCCGCCTGAACGTCCGCGTCCGCGCGGACGTCCGGAGCCTCGCGCGCGTCTGCGCCGTTCAGCGCGCGGACGGACGACGGACGGACGTTCGCGCGGACAACCCGACGTTCGGGCCAACTCTCGAAGGGAGGTGGCACCCACGAACACGAGCAGCACCGAACCACTCGTCTACACGATCTACGAAGCCGCGTCAGCTCTCCGCATCAGTAGGACCAAGATCTATGAACTCCTCGACTCAGGCGAGATCGATTCCATTCACATCGGCAGGAGTCGCAAGATCCCCGCCGACGAACTCCGCGCGTACATCGACCGACTCAGAAGCAAGGAGGAGGACCAGTGAGCAAGCGACAACCGAACGGCCGTCCGACGATCTACAAGGGAGCGGACGGGGACTTTCACAGCTACGTCACGATGGGGGTCAAGCCTGACGGATCACCGGACCGGCGGCACCGTCGAGGGCGTACCGCGTCCGAGGTTCAACGGAAGATCGATGACCTAGAGAAGAAGCGTGACGCCGGCCGTGTTCTTGGGAAGGGCAAGGCGCCGACCGTCGAGCAGTGGATCACCACGTACCTCACCACGATCGCGGTGCGAAGCCTCGCGCCCCGGTCGTACGACGACTACTGGTCGAAGGCGAAGACGTGGATCATCCCCGGTCTCGGGAAGCATCGTCTCGACAAGCTCCAGCCGGAACACCTCGACGCGCTGTACGCGTGGATGCACGAGGCCGGGAAGGCGGAGAGCACGATCCTCAAGGTTCATCGGATCATCTCCAGAGCGCTGAAGATTGCCGAGCGGCGGAACCTCGTCGCTCGGAACATCGCGACCCTGATGGACTCACCGACCGTGAGAGAGATCGAGATAGAGCCGCTAAGCGAGGACGAGACGCGCGATGTCCTCGAAGTGGCGGCGGACCGTCCAAACGGCGCTCGCTGGTCGGTGGGGCTCGCTCTGGGGCTCCGCCAGGGTGAAGCTCTCGGGCTCCGCTGGAAGTACGTCGATCTCGACACGATGGAAGTCCGCGTCTGGTGGCAGATTCAGCGGACGACGTGGCGCCACGGTTGCGACGACCCGCACAAGTGCGGGGAGCGCCTTCACAAGGCGCCGTGCCCGAAGGGCTGTCAGCGTCATCAGCACAGGGCGAAGTGTGCGGCGGGCTGCGCGAAGCCGAGTCACCTCGGCTGCCCGAAGGCGTGTGCGCCCGACTGCACTGAACACGCACGAGTCTGTTCGAAGCGCGTGGGTGGTGGACTCGTCTTCCGCGAGCCGAAGGGCAAGAGCAAGCGGACCGTCCCGCTCCCGCCGCAACTCGTTCCCATTCTGGAAGCGCACCGCAAGGCGCAACTTCGAGAGCGATTCGCGGCCGGCAAGGAGTGGGAAGACCGGGATCTCGTGTTCAGTCGGCCGGACGGAAGCCCAATCGATCCGCGAGATGACTGGGAAGAGTGGAAGGACATTCTCGCGGAGGCAAATGT
This sequence comes from Catenulispora sp. GAS73, assembly GCF_041262085.1. NCBI lineage: Bacteria > Bacillati > Actinomycetota > Actinomycetes > Catenulisporales > Catenulisporaceae > Catenulispora > Catenulispora sp. GAS73. Next base: position 119,234 of record NZ_JBGCCM010000015.1, on the reverse strand, counting down.
GCGAGATGTTCGAGTCCATGACGGCCGCCACACGGCCGCGACGCTGCTCGTCGAGTATGGCGTAGACGTCCGAGTCGTCATGGCTGTCCTCGGTCACTCTGACCTCAGAGTGACCATGCGCTACGCGCACGCGAGTAACCCGCTACTGCGCGACGCAGCCGCGCGCATGGGTCAAGGACTGTGGGGAGACCGTCCGGCCCCTACTGCAACCAACAGTGCAACCAGAAAACACCAAAGGCGCCCCAAAAACGAAGGGACGCCCTGGCCAGAGAAGAGCCTCCTGTCGGAATCGAACCGACGACCTACGCATTACGAGTGCGTCGCTCTGGCCGACTGAGCTAAGGAGGCCCGGCCCGTCAGCATGCACCGCGGGCCGGTGCACGAGTGTACCTGACGCTAGGCGCCGACGTCACAAGTGATCCCTGCGGGGGGGACGGTGCCTTGGATGAGGTAGGCGTCTACGGCGTTGTCGATGCATTGGGAGCCTCGGGTGTAGGCGGTGTGGCCGCTTCCGTTGAAGGTGAGGAGGTGGCCGTTTTGGAGTTGTTTGGCCAGGCCCTGGGCCCAGGGGTAGGGGGTGGCGGGGTCGTCCTTGGTGCCTACGACGAGGATGGGGGCGCTGCCTGCGGCGGTGATGGGGGCCGGCTGGGTTTGGGGTTTGACCGGCCAGGTGGCGCAGGAGAGGTCGGCCCAGGCCAGCATTTCGCCGAGGAGGGGGGCTTGGGACTTGTAGTCCGGGACCTCTTTGTTCTCGATCTGCTGGGCGTTCTCCGCGTCGGGGTCGGGGCGGTCCAGGCAGTTGATGGCGATGTTGGCGTCTGTCTGATTGTCGTAGGTGCCGCTGGTGCGGTCGTTGTAGAGGTCCGCCCACTGGAGGAGGCGGGTGCCGTCGCCGTTCATGGCGGCATTCAGGGCGTCGCGGAGGTCGCTCCAGTACTGGGGGACGTACATCACCTGGAGGACTGCTGTGAGGGCGAGGCCGTAGTTCACCTTGCGGCTGCCGTCGTGGGTGGGGACCGGGTGGTCCTGGAGGGACTGCAGGTAGGTCATGAGCTTGTTCACCGCTGTGCCGCTGTCGGTGCCGAGGGGGCAGCCGGTCTGGGTGACGCAGTCGGCGGCGAATTCGCGGATCAGCTTCTCGAAGCCCTGGGCCTGGGCGATGTTCATCTGCTTGGCGGTCAGGGTCGGGTCGATGGCGCCGTCCAGGACCAGTCGGCCGGTGTTCTGGGGGAACAGGCCCGCGTAGACCGCTCCCAGGTAGGTGCCGTAGGACTTGCCCAGGTAGTAGAGCTTGGCGTCGCCCAGGACCGCGCGCAGGACGTCCATGTCGCGGGCGGCGTTGGGGGTGCCGACGTAGGGCAGGATGCGGCCCGACTTCTGCTCGCACGCCTTGCCGATCGCCTGCGACTCCTTCGCGACCTCCGCCACCTGCGCGTCGGTGCGGGGCATCGGGTCCGCCTGGACGAACTCGTCCATCGCCGCGGTGTCATCCGACAGGCAGCGCACCGGGTCCGACTGGCCGACGCCGCGGGGGTCGAAGCCGACGATGTCGTAGTGCGCCGCCACGTTCTTCGTCACCACGTTCGGGTCCTGCGCGTAGGCGATGCCCGCGCCGCCGGGCCCGCCGGGGTTCAGCAGCAGCGAACCCACCCGCTGGCCCGCCGGCCCGGTGGCGGCCTTGCGGGTCGCCATGATGTACGTCGTCCCCTTCGAGGGGTCCGAGTAGTCCAGCGGCACCGTGATCTTCGCGCACGTCCAGCCGGGCAGGCTGCTGTCCGTCGCGCAGGGCGCCCAGGTCGGCTTCTGGTCGTAGAACTGCTGCAGGTCCGCGGGGACCATGTCGGCGTTCGCCAGCGCCGCGCCTCCATGCGCGCCCGCCGAGGTCGCGCCGCCCGAGGCGCCGCGTCCGCCGGGGGTCGAAGGCTTCTGCGCCGCGTGCGAACTCCCGCCGCACCCAGTGGTCAAGAGAAGCCCCGCGGTCGCCACCGCTAAGGCCCGCCGTACTGTCGGACTGGGATTCACGGGCAGTTCTCCTCCTGCGGCGCGGTCATCGTTTGTGACTAGCTATCCAGAAACGTCCGATTCCACACCATGTCACAGCCGGGAGGAGTACCTGAGGAGTACGGAGGACCGGAGCAGAGAGATCAGGGTTGGATGTTCACTCCGCGTCCCAACGCATAGAGCCGTCCTTACGGGAAGTCTCATAGTCCTGACGAGACCCGCAGACCGAGGCCAGAGAACAAGAGCAGGTCCGTCCGGTCTCGTCGAGCCGCACCTTCACGGTCTCCGACGGCACGTTCAGCCCGACGACCCGCCCCGGCCCCTCCGGCGTCAGTACCTTCTCTCCGCGCGCGGGAGCCTTAGCCTTGGTCTCCACATAGAGCGGGTGCTCATACTTGAGACAGCACATGAGCCGCCCGCAGGCCCCGGAGATCTTCAGCGGATTAACCGGCAGGTCCTGGTCCTTCGCCATGCGCACCGACACAGGCTCGAAGTCCTTAAGGAACGTCGAGCAGCACGTGTCCCGTCCACAAGGTCCGATCCCGCCCTGGATCCGCGCCTCGTCGCGAGCGCCCAGCTGACGAAGCTCAATGCGAGCGTCCAACTCTCGCGCGAGTGTTCGCACCAGTTCGCGGAAGTCGACGTACTGCGGAGCGGAGAAGTACACGGTGATCTGCTTCTCCGACTCCACGAAGTCGACGCCGACCACCTTCATCGGCAGCCCCTGCTCGCGGATCTGCCGCTTCGCGACCACCCGGGCGCGGGCCCGCCGCTCCCGGCTGCGCTCGTCGCGCGCCAGGTCGTCCGGCGTGGCGAAGCCGACGAGCTCGTCAAGTCCGCCGATCTCCGCGTCCTCATATGTGTCGACCCACTGCGGGGCCCAGATGCACTCCGCGACCTCCGGCCCGGCGGTCGTGGGGACCAGCACCTTGTCGCCCACACGCGGGGTGATGGGCCCTGGCGCGTAGTAATACAGACGGCCGTAGCGGGTGAAGCTGACGGCACAGATCATCGCCACGGACGGTTCTCCAAACAGCCGACAGCACACGGCACGGGCACGACGTTCACCCGGTCGAGCCTAAGCGCAGTACTCGGCCCGAGGCGAGAGGCTGAGGAAGGCGATCGGCGGCGGCGCCGGGTTGGCTACCCTTGGGTACATGTCCAACGCACCGGTCGTAGCCCAGCCCTCCGCAGCCCGTGACGCCCTCCTGAAGGAGATCCAGGCCAAGGCGGTGGTGCGCGGCGAGGTGACGCTGTCCTCCGGGCTGAAGGCCGACTGGTACCTGGACCTGCGGCGGATCACCCTGGACGGGACCGCGGCGCCGCTGGTCGGCACCGCGATGCTGGAGCTCACGGCGGACCTGGACTTCGACGCGGTCGGCGGGCTGACCATGGGGGCGGACCCCGTCGCCACCGCGATGCTGCACGCCTCGGCCGCCGGTGGCCGCGCGCTGGACGCCTTCGTGGTCCGCAAGGCCGCCAAGGCGCACGGCATGCAGCGCCGCATCGAGGGCCCGGAGGTGGCCGGCCGCCGCGTGCTCGCGGTCGAGGACACCTCCACGACCGGCGGGTCTCCGCTGGAAGCCGTGCGCGCTCTAAGGGAAGCCGGTGCGGAAGTGGTGGCAGTGGCTACGATCGTGGACCGCGCCACCGGTGCCGCCGAGGCGATCGCCGCGGAGGGACTGCCGTACTACACCGTCTACACGCTGGGGGATCTTCATGTTTGAGAAAGATTCTTGATGTTTGATCGAGATCTCGGCGTGTAGGGCAACAAAAAACGGGCGCCGCGAGGGGCCCGCGTTCTTGACCGTGAATCGGACGCAACCAGCGTGGTGGTTCGCGCGTCTACCTGCCAGAACCTAATCAGGTGTCAAGACTTTGGGGTGCGGGCTGTGGAACAGCAGGACGAGCTAGAGATCGAGACGAGGCTGCGTGCCGCCCTTCAGGCGCGCAGTGAACTCGTCACGCATTCCACGCTCAGGCCTGGCATCCCGCCGAACGAGCACACGGCGGGGGTGCGGGCTCGGCGCGAGTCCTGGTGGTCGTGGCGCCGGATGTGGGTGCCCGTCACCGTTGCCGCCGCGCTGGCCGGCGGCGTTTTCGCGGGCGCGCAGCTGCCGTCGAGTTCCAGCACCACCGCCACCGGTCCGGCCAGCGGCGGCGGCAGCTCCAGCGGGCCCGTCAACGGCTCGACCGCGCCGATGCAGGAGGCGTCGACCGCGGGCACCCCGCAGAGCATCGGCACGCTCAGCGTCACCGTGACCTCCGGCTGGCAGTTCACCTCGACGTCGAAGACCTCCGCCTGCGTGACGCTGAGCAGCCGCCCGGCTCCTGCGCCCGCGACCAGCGCGGCGGCCCTGCCGTGCGGCGTGGACGCGCTCTACCTCAAGACCGACGCCACGGCGGCCACCTGGCCGCTGAGCACCGCGGCCAAGGACACCGGCTGGTGGCCGACCGCGGTGTCCTCGGCCTCGGACATCGTCTGCCCGGCGGCCACCTCGGGGAGCAGCACCGACATGGTGAAGGCGTCGATGCTTCTGCGTTTTTCCGACAAGTACGAGCTGGCGGCCCAGCCCGGACAGGCCACACCGGCCACGGCCGAGTACCACGAGTGGGCGGTGACCTGCGACACCGGTCCCGGCGTGCAGCCGATGCTGTGGAAGCTCAACGCCGCGCCCGGCGCCGCCGCGCCCGCCACCTTCACGGTGGCCACGGTGGTGTCGGCGAACCCGCAGTACGACTCGGCGCTGCTGGGTATGGTGGGCTCGCTCCACCAGACGAGCTGACCGGCGCCGGCGGCCCCCCGCCCGCGCCGCGTCGATCCGGCTCGATCCGGCTCGATCCGACAACCTGGTCGAAACGGCTCATGTCGCTGCTCGTGTCCCGGCCCGACCAGGGGCGGGAACCGTTTGGATCGGCCCAACTGCCACACGCTGTAGTAATGACAAGGTAGCCTCGACCTGTGACCTCATCTCTGGCCCACTTCCTGGCCTTCAATCCGATCTCCGCGACGGACTGGATCAACGCGCTCGGCAACTTCGCCGTGCTCGGCGTCTGCGCGATCATCTTCGCCGAGACCGGTCTGATGATCGGTTTCGTCCTGCCCGGCGACTCGCTGCTGTTCATCGCCGGCCTGCTCACGCTGTCGGGCAAGCAGACCCCGGGCGTGACCAACACCCACCACCTGTCACTGCCGCTGCTGTTGGTGGCCGTGCCGATCTGCGCCGTGGCCGGCGCCCAACTCGGCCACTACCTCGGCGCCCGCTTCGGCAGGCCGCTGTTCGACAAGCCGGACAGCCGGCTGTTCAAGCGCGAGCACGTCGCCAAGGCCGAGGAGGTGTTCAACCAGTACGGCGAGACCAAGGCCGTGGTGCTGGCGCGCTTCATCCCGGTCGTGCGCACCTTCATGAACCCGGTCGCCGGCGTCCTGGAGATGCCCGCCAAGAAGTTCTTCATGGCGAACCTGGTCGGCGGGATCATCTGGGCCGACGGCGTGCTGCTGCTGGGGCGTCTGGCCTCCAAGGCGATCAGCCCGAGCAAGGTCGACAAGTACATCATCCCGATCACTCTGGTCATCGTGCTGCTGTCGCTGCTGCCGATCTTCTTCGAGTGGCGCAAGCAGAAGAAGGCCAAGGCCGCCGGGCCCTCCGGATACTCGGCGCCCGACCAGGATTCGGTCGCTTCGAGCGGTCGCCACCGCAGCCGGTAAACTGCGCCCCAGCAGCGCTAATCCGAGTGCGACCGTCCCACCCAAGGAGACAACAGCGATGGCTATCGCGACCCCTGAGGTCTACCGCGAGATGCTGGACCGGGCCAAGGCCGGCCGGTTCGCCTACCCCGCGATCAACGTGACCTCCTCCCAGACGCTGAACGCCGCTCTGCGGGGCTTCGCCGAGGCCGAGAGCGACGGCATCATCCAGATCTCCACCGGCGGCGCGGAGTACCTGTCCGGCTCGGTGAAGGACATGGTCGTCGGCTCGGTGGCGCTGGCGGAGTTCGCCCACGTGGTCGCCGCGCGCTACGACATCACGGTGGCCCTGCACACAGACCACTGCCCGAAGGACAAGCTCGACGGCTTCATGCGGCCGCTGATCGAGGTCTCCACCGAACGGGTGAAGGCCGGGAAGCAGCCGCTGTTCCAGTCCCACATGTGGGACGGCTCGGCGGTGCCGCTGGACGAGAACCTGCAGATCGCGCAGGAGCTGCTCGCCAAGTGCGCCGCGGCGAACATCATCATGGAGCTGGAGATCGGTGTCGTCGGCGGCGAGGAGGACGGTGTCGCCAACGAGATCAACGACAAGCTCTACACCACCCCCGAGGACGCGCTGAAGACCGTCGACGCGATCGGCCTCGGCGAGAAGGGCGCCTACCTGCTGGCGGCCACCTTCGGCAACGTCCACGGCGTCTACAAGCCGGGCAACGTCAAGCTCCGCCCGGCGATCCTGAAGGACCTGCAGGACGCGGTCGCGGCCAAGCACCCCGGCCACGGCGACAAGCCGTTCGAGCTGGTCTTCCACGGCGGCTCCGGCTCCACCCTGGAGGAGATCCGCGAGGCCCTGGACTACGGCGTGGTGAAGATGAACATCGACACCGACACGCAGTACGCGTTCACCCGGCCGATCGCCGACCACATGTTCAAGAACTACGACGGCGTCCTGAAGGTCGACGGCGAGGTCGGCAACAAGAAGACCTACGACCCGCGCACCTACGGCAAGTCGGCGGAGACGAACATGGCCGCGCGCGTCGTCGAGGCGTGCACGGACCTGCGCTCTGTGGGGACGAAGCTCAAGTAGTCCTCTGGATAGCGAACTACGGGGCCAACTCCTTGAAGAAGGAGTTGGCCCCGCTTTTCTGTCTCTAGAACGAATACCGCACGCGTCCCGAGACCCGCTCGAACCCCAGCCGCCGGTACACCGGTGCGCCGAGAGCGGTGGCAGTCAGCGTCGCGCTCTTCGCTCCGGCCTGGAAGGCGCCGTCGACAGCGGCGGCGGAGACCAGAGCTCCCAGTCCGCGGTTACGTGCGGACGTCTTAGTAGCGACCCAGTACAGCCCCGCGGAGTCCTCGTGCCGGAGTGCCAAGGCGCATGCGGCCGGTTCCCGCTCCAGGTAGGCGACGAACGCATGGACGTGCGGGTCGAGCAGAACTCCGTGCGACGCGAAGTGCGACACCGTCTCCGGGTCCTGCTCCGCCTCCATGCGGAGTGCGCGGTGCACCTCGGCGAAGGCGTCCGCCTCCTCCGGGTCGCGGACCTCCGCGAGTTCGATCTCCGGGCCGGGCGTCGGGATGGCCGGTGCGGAGGCGATCCCCATGTCTTCCAGCTCGATACCTTGGCTCATACCGGCGGCCTCGGCGGCCGCTATGAGGTCCGCGTCGCCCTCGACCGATGCCCACAGGTTCAGTTGCTGGCCGTGCTCGGCGCCGAAGGACCGGACCGCCGCGATCGCCTTCTCCGCCGGCACCGCGCGATCGAACCGCCGTGCGGAGCTGTAGAACAGCGACCGCAGGAAGGGACGCACTGACGCCACCATCAGCATCCCCGCGTCTTCGCCGACGACGGTGCCGTCCTCGTGGCCGGCGAACAGCCGCGCGGCGGCCAGGGTGGTCCGGTCGGTCTGGTCCAGGAAAGTCATACCGCGCATCATCCCCAGATTCCGCAGGAGTGTGCGCGGTATAGACGACCCACTCCTGGAGACCTCTGCGTAGAGCCTCTACGCAGAAGACCTATACGCGGCGAACCGCTTATGTGGACGAGCTGGGTACCGGCGCGGGCAGGATCGCAGGGATGGCGAGCGCATGCGGTCCGTCTACCGGATCGAGTTCGTAGAGCATGCGCCGCACCTCATCGAGCAGCGAGCCGTGCACAGACCACTTCTCTACGGCGAACGCTCCTATAGGGAGCATGTCCTCTATAGCCGAGAGCTGATGGTCCGCGGCGGCCGTGATGATGACCTTCAGCTCCTCCAACACCTGGCGGCTGTCCCGGTCCGGGATCTGCAGCCGGCCGAAGCGGTTCAGGGCGCGGCCGACGTCCAGCAGCAGTATCGCCAGGGCCTCGGGGACCTCGGTGCTCGCCGGCAGTCCGCGGGCGCCGTTGGCCAGGTCGTTCAGGCCCCGCAGCAGGCTGTTGAGTTGCGAGGAGACGTGGCTGAGGCAGATCGCCGCCTGGTCGACGCGGTTGACCTCCGGCTCCAGGGCCGAGCGCCGGGGGTGGTAGCGGACGGCCTCCTCGGCCTGGTCGGCGATGTCCTCGGCGTCCGAGCTGTCGCCGCGCAGCGCGCGGGAGCGCTCCAGCCACTTCTTCGAGTCCGCGGCGGACCACTCGGAACCCAGCGCTTTGGAGACGTCTCTGCAGAGCTGCGCCAGGTCGTCCGCCAGGTCGGCCAGGTCCTTGGCCGCGGTGTCGCTGTACGTCGGCGGCGCGACCAGCGCGTTCGCGACGACGCCGACCGCGGCGCCGACCAGCGTGTCCCAGATGCGCTCGACGCCGTAGCCGCGGCCCAGGCTGTAGACCAGCAGCGAGGTGGTCGCGACCTGGTTGACCTGGGTCCCCAGGCGCAGGGTCCGACCGATCATCAACGCGACGATCACCAGGGCCGACAGCGTGAACCAGGTCAGGTCCACGAACCGGCCGAGCGCCAGGGCCGCGAAGACACCCAGGAGCACCGCCGCGACCTGTTGGAGGCCGCGGCGGAAGGTCTGGTAGATGGTCACCTGCATGGTGATCAGGACGGCCACCGGCGCCAGGACCGCGTGGAACTGCGGATGGCCGTGATAGATCACACGCTTGGCGATCTCCCAGGCCACGGCGCAGGCCAGGGCGGTCTTGAGCGTTTGTATGAAGGCGTCGCGCTCGCGGTTGAACCAGTGCCGCACGCCGTGCAGCCGGAAGGCCCGCACCGAGTGCTCGATCCCCGAGCGCAGCGTGGTGTGGCCACGGCCGAGCAACTCCCTGGTGAACTCGCTGATGGAGTCCGTGGAGCGTGGCATGGGGAGATTGTGGCAGAGATACAGATCTTCCCAGAACGACCGCGATGATGACCGTGAAGCCCACATCGGGATACGCTGAGGCCGCCATCATTTTGATACGACTGGTACCCGCAGCGGACTGGATCGTTGACAGATAGAGAGCCCATGGATTCCGCAGAGTCCCGCCTGGCCGTAGGCGTGGTCGGTACCGGCCGCGTCGGTTCGGCCCTCGGCGCCGCCCTGCAGCGCGCAGGCCACCGCGTGGTCGCCGCTTCCGGTGTGTCTGAGCAGTCGGTGCGCCGCGCCGACAAACTTCTGCCCGGCGTACCCCTGCTGCCGCCACAGGAGGTGCTGGCCGGCGCCGACCTCGCTTTGCTCACCGTCCCCGACGACGCGCTGCCGGGCCTGATCGAGGGCCTGGTCGCGACCGGCTCGATCAAGCCGGGCACCATACTGGCCCACACCTCCGGCCGCTTCGGCTTCACCGTCCTGGACCCGGCCACCCGCGCCGGGGCCCTGCCGCTGGCCCTGCACCCGGCCATGACCTTCACCGGCACCGAGGTGGACGTGGCGCGGCTGGCCGGCTGCTCCTTCGGGGTGACCGCCCCGGACCCGCTCCGCCCGATCGCCGAGGCGCTGGTGGTGGAGATGGGCGGCGAGCCGGAATGGATCGAGGAGGCCGCGCGGCCGCTGTACCACGCGGCCCTCGCCTACGGCTCGAACTACCTGGTCACCCTGGTCGCCCAGGCCGAGGACCTGCTCGCCGCGGCCGGGGTCCGGGAGCCGGGTCGGATGCTCGGCCCGCTGCTCGGCGCCGCGCTGGACAACGCGCTGCGCTCCGGCGACCTGGCGCTGACCGGCCCGGTGGCGCGCGGGGACGCCGGGACCGTCGCGGCCCATCTGGAGGTGCTGGCGGAGCGCGACCCGCAGGCCGCCCGGGGCTACCGCGCCCTGGGACGCCTCACCGCGGACCGCGCCATGGCCTCCGGGATGCTCTCCGCCGAGAAGGCCGAATCCCTGCTCGGAGTGCTGAACAAGGAGTCTGACGTATGACCGCGCTCGTCCACACCCGCGCCGAACTTCAGCCCTTCTTGGATGGCTTCGCCAATGGGAAGCGCGGAGTCGTCATGACTATGGGGGCGCTCCATGAGGGTCACCTGGAGCTTCTGAAGAAGGCCCGCCACGACTGCGACCTGGTCGTCGCCACCATCTTCGTGAACCCGCTCCAGTTCGGCCCGAACGAGGACTTCGACCGGTATCCGCGGACGCTCGACGACGATCTCAAGCTCTGCGCAGAGGCTGGAGTAGACGTCGTCTATGCGCCGGCCGTGGAGGAGGTCTACCCGGGCGGACAGCCGATCGTGAAAGTGACCCCGGGGCCGATGGGAGAGGTATTGGAGGGTGCGTTCCGTCCCGGCTTCTTCACCGGCGTTCTGACCATCGTGAACAAGCTGCTCAACCTGACAGACCCGCACATGGCGTTCTTCGGACAGAAGGATGCCCAGCAGCTCGCCCTGGTGCGCCGCATGATGCTGGACCTGAACATGCCGGTGGAGATCGTCGGCGTTCCCACGGTCCGCGATGAGGACGGCCTCGCCAAGTCCAGCCGGAACCGTTACCTCAGTCCTGAGGAGCGCATTACAGCGCTCACTCTGTCGCGCGCACTGTTCGCCGGACAGGCGAAGACCGCAGAAGGCGCGGACGCGGTGCGGGAAGCGGCTAACGCGGTCCTGGAACCCGCCGTGGCGGCCGGCCGGATCGATGTGGACTACCTCGCATTGGTCGACCCGCGGGACTTCTCCGAAGTGTCTCCAGCGTTCTCGGGAGAGGCCGTGCTCGCTGTAGCGGCCCGCGTAGGAACGACCCGCCTCATCGACAACCTCCCCCTCACCCTCACCATCCCCGGAGCGCGCTGATGTACCGCACGATGCTCAAGTCCAAGATCCACCGGGCCACGGTCACCCAGGCCGATCTGCACTACGTGGGCTCGGTCACGATCGACGAGGACCTGATGGACGCCGCCGACCTGCTGTCCGGCGAGCAGGTCGCGATCGTCGACATCGACAACGGCGCGCGCCTTGAGACCTACGTCATACCCGGGCAGCGGGGCACCGGCGTGATCGGCATCAACGGTGCCGCCGCGCGCCTGGTGCACCCCGGGGACCTGGTCATCCTGATCTCCTACATGCAGGTAGACGACGCGGAGGCGCGTAGTCTTCAGCCGAAGGTGGTGCACGTCGACACCGAGAACCGGATCGTCGCCCTCGGGGCCGATCCGGCCGAGCCGGTGCCGGGTTCACAGGTATTGAGCCGGGGCGACGTCACCGCGAATTGACGGGGTACCGGTCTACCACTGGTACGTGAGGGGCGATTGAGATGGTCCAGCGGCTTAGGGCACCCCACCCGGGGTGGCGGGCGTACGCGGACACGGTCGTGGTGGGCTCCGGCGTGGCCGGCATCACGGCGGCGCTGGCGGCGCGTCAGGCCGGCAGCGTGCTGCTGGTGACGAAGGCGCGCCTGCAGGACGGGTCGACGCGGTGGGCGCAGGGCGGCATCGCCGCCGCGCTCGGCGTCGGGGACAGTCCGGAAGCGCATCTGCAGGACACGTTGGTGGCCGGCGCGGGAGTCTGTGACGAGGACGCCGTACGGGTGCTGGTGACCGAGGGCCCTGCGGCGGTGCGGCGGCTGATCGCCCTCGGCGCCGAGTTCGACAAGACCGCGGACGGCGCCATAGCGCTGGGCCGCGAGGGCGGGCACCTGGCCGACCGCATCGCGCATGCCGGCGGCGACGCCACCGGCAAGGAGGTCTCCCGCGCGCTGATCGCGGCGCTGGAGCACACCATCGGCGAGGTCGAGGTCATCGACCACGCGCTGGTGCTGGACCTGCTCAAGGACGAGCACGGCGGCGCCGCGGGCGTCACCCTGCACGTCATGGGCGAGGGCGCGCGCGACGGCGTGGGCGCGGTGCACGCCAAGGCCGTGGTGCTGGCCACCGGCGGCATGGGGCAGGTCTTCGACGCCACGACGAACCCCTCCGTGGCGACCGGGGACGGCGTCGCCATGGCGCTGCGCGCGGGCGCGGAGGTCGCGGACCTGGAGTTCGTGCAGTTCCACCCGACTGTCATGTGGCTGGGCGGCGCGGCACGCGGCCAGCAGCCGCTGATCTCCGAGGCGGTCCGCGGCGAGGGCGCGTACCTGGTGGACGGCAGCGGGGTCCGCTTCATGGTCGGGCAGCATCCGCTGGCCGAACTGGCGCCGCGCGACGTGGTCGCCAAGGGCATCATGCGGCGTATGGCCGAGACCGGAGAGCCGCACATGTGGCTCGATGCACGGACGGGTGTCGCGGAGTTCTCGGACGAGTACTGGCGTACGCGGTTCCCCACCATCCGCGAGTCCTGCCTCAAGCACGGGATCGACCCGGCCAAGGATCTGATTCCGGTAGCTCCGGCGGAGCATTACGCGTCCGGAGGCGTGCGGACGGATATATGGGGACGTACTTCTATCCCGCGCTTGTACGCGTGTGGAGAGGCCGCCTGTACCGGAGTGCACGGAGCGAACCGGCTGGCGTCCAATTCTCTGTTGGAAGGACTCGTCTTCGCAGAGCGCATCGGTGCGGATCTCGGTAAACGTCTGCCGTGGACGGAGACGCCGGTTCCGGTAGAGGCTCCCGAGGACGTGGAAGACGTTCTGCTGGAGCCGTCGGTGATGGCAGAGGTGCAGCACACGATGACGGCCGGCGCAGGTGTGCTGCGCAGTGCGCAGTCGCTGGACCGTACCGCCGACGAACTGGAGCAGCTGGCCGGGCGCGCTGCCGAGGCCCCGCACGTGGAAGCGTGGGAGGCGACGAACCTGCACCTGCTGGCCAGCGCGCTGGTGAAGGGCGCGGCTCTGCGCAACGAGACCCGCGGGTCGCACTGGCGTGAGGACTTCCCGGACAGCGCGGACCGCTGGCTGGTGCGTCTGGCGACGCGTTTGGATCCCGGGACCGGGAAGCTGGTCACTGAGAAGCAGCCGCTGCGCAGTGCAGAGATGAATGGAGTGAAGCCCTGATGAGCTCGTTGTCCCCGGACGTCGCCAAGGCGCTGATCGATGGTGGGCTGGACCCGGAGTACGTGGCTTCGGTGATCATGATGGCTCTGGACGAGGATCTGGCCGACGGGCCTGACGTCACGACCGAGGCGACGGTCTCCGCCGACGCGACGAACATCGCGGACTTCGCGGCGCGCGCGCAGGGCGTCGCCGCGGGGGTTCCGGTGGCCGCGGCGGTGTTCGACCTCGTGTCGCAGGGCACGGCGAAGATTCAGCAGGTGGTGAAGGACGGCGACCGGGTGGAGCCCGGCACTGTCCTGCTCACCGTCACCGGCGCTACGCGGGATCTCCTTACCGGCGAACGCACTGCGTTGAACCTCCTGTGTCACCTCTCAGGGATCGCTACGCAGACCCGCCTCTGGGTGGACGCGGTAGAGGGCACCGGCGCGAAGATCCGTGACACCCGTAAGACGACTCCCGGACTGCGTTCTCTGGAGAAGTACGCAGTGCGGTGCGGCGGTGGCGTGAACCACCGCATGTCGCTGTCCGACGCCGGTCTGGTGAAGGACAACCACGTGGTCGCTGCTGGCGGCGTCGTCCAGGCCTTCGAGGCGGTGCGCAAGGCGCGCCCGGGGCTGCCGATCGAGGTCGAGATCGACTCGCTGGAGCAGCTGCCCGGGGTGCTCGCGGCCGGCGCCGAGCTGATCCTGCTGGACAACTTCACGCCGGAGCGGATGCGCGCGGCGGTGCAGATCACCGGGCGCAACGAGCTGTACGGCCGGACCCGGTTGGAGGCGTCGGGCGGGCTGACGCTGGACCTGGCCCGTGCCGTCGCCGAGACCGGGGTCGACTACCTCTCGGTCGGCGCGCTGACCCACTCGGCGCCGATCCTGGACATCGGCTCGGACTTCCGCGAAGAAGGGAAGTAGCTCTGTGCTTCTGACCATTGACGTCGGCAACACGCAGACCGTTTACGGGCTGTTCGAGGGCGAGGAGATCGTCGACCACTGGCGGGTGGCCACGGATCCGCGCCGGACGTCCGACGAGCTCTCGGTGATGACGCAGGGGCTGCTGAGCCAGCATCCGACGGCGGGCAAGCCCGGCGGCCTGACCGGGCTGTCGATCTGCTCCACGGTGCCCTCGGTGCTGCACGAGATGCGCGACATGAGCAAGCGGCACTACGGGGACGTCCCCACAGTGTTGGTGGAGCCCGGGGTGAAGACCGGCGTGCCGATCCTGGTCGACAACCCCAAGGAAGTCGGCGCGGACCGGATCATGAACGCTCTGGCCGCGCACTACCTTTACGACGGCCCGGTGATCGTGGTCGACTTCGGGACGGCGACGTCCTTCGACGCGGTCTCGGCCAAGGGCGAGTTCCTCGGCGGCGCTATAGCCCCCGGGATCGAGATATCGGTCGAGGCGCTGGGGATGCGCGGGGCGCAGCTGCGGAAGATCGAGCTGACCAAGCCGCGGAGCATCATCGGGAAGAACACTGTCGAGTGCATGCAGTCGGGGATCCTTTATGGGTTCGCGGGGCAGGTCGACGGAGTGGTGCACCGGATGGCCGAGGAGATGGCCGAGGATCCGGACGACGTGACGGTGGTCGCGACCGGCGGCCTGGCGTCGCTGGTGCTGGACGAGTCCGAGGTTGTGGACGTGCACGAGCCGTGGCTGACGTTGGTCGGGCTGCGGTTGGTTTATGAGCGGAACAGCGGGAGCTGAGCTCTTAAGCGGGTTTGCGGGACAGCGGACAGCGGGACGGCGGTCGACGGAAAACGGGTCGGCCGCCGTCCCGTTCGCGTGTTTGCATGATCGGATGGAGAAGACGGAGAGCTCGCCGGAATTGATGGAGACCGCTGAGATCCTGGCGGCGGCTTCGGCGGCGCTCGGTACGCAGCTGAGCGATCCGGTCGACCTCGGTGGCAGCAAACGGAGCACGGTGCTGCGGGTGCGGACGGCGGTCGGGGACACGGTCGTCGTCAAGGCCCACAAGGAGCGGGCCGTGTATGCGGCCGAGGCCGGTGGGCTTCGGCTGACCGATCTGGGGCCGCGGCTGCTGGCGGACGATCCGGCGCACCGGCTGATCGTGATGGAGGATCTGGGGGACGCTCCGAACCTTGCCGATCTGCTGCTCGGCGGTGATGAGAAGCGGGCTCGTGCGGCGCTTATCGAGTGGGCCGCGACGTATGGGCGGCTCGCAGTGCAGACGGTCGGGCGCGAGAGCGAGCTGGAGGAGCCTTCGGAGGCGTGGGTCGCGAAGGAGATGGCGAAGCTGCCCGAATTCCTCGACGGGCTCGGCGTCGCGGCGCCGCCGGGGCTGGAGGCGGACGTCGAGGCGGTCTCCGCTCTGGACCACGACCGGTTCCGCGTCTTCTCGCCGGGGGACATCTGCCCGGACAACCATCTGCTGACCGCCGAGGGGCTGCGGCCGATCGACTTCGAGGGGGCGGGGTTCCACTCGGTGTTTCTGGACGCCTCCTACAGCAGGATGCCGTTCGGGAGCTGTTGGTGCGTGTTCCGGCTGCCGAAGAGCTTTTCGATGGAGGCCGAGCGGGCTTATCGCGACGAGGTGGTCAAGGCCTATCCGGAGTTGGCGGATGATCGGATCTGGCGGCCCGGCGTGCGGCTGGCTTCGGTGGCCTTCGTGATGTCGATGGCTCAGCTGCTGGTGCCCGCGGTCCAGGAGGAGGACCGGCCGATGCACCGCAGCCGGATGCCGGAGTCCAGCATGCGGCAGGTGCTGCGCTATCGCTGGGAGGTCACGGCGACGGCGTTGGAGCGTGCCGGGGAGCTTCCGGCGACTGCGGGCGTCCTCCGGGCGCTGCTGGGCGCCACCACGCACTGGCAGACCACGGACCTGCCGCGCTACCCGGCGTTCAGCGGCTGAGGTCGCGCCGGAACTGCTCGCCTCGCCGCCGCGGTCTCGCCGCGAACGCCGGCCAGAGCCACCCCACCTGCCCTGCCGCAGAGACCGGCCGGCGATGCCCCGCCCGCCACGTGGTATTCGGTTGCGACCGGGTGAACCGGGCCAAGTAGCCTTGACCCATGACCGAAACCACCCCGCCTCCGGCGCAGCCCGAGTCCGACCTCCCCGAGCAGATCCGCATCCGCCGGGAGAAGCTGGACAAACTGCGCGAGCGCGGCGTGGACCCGTATCCCGTCGGGTATCCGCGAACCGCGACCATCGGGGAGCTGCGGGCGGAGTACGGCGACCTGGAGGCGGACACCGCCACCGGGCAGCGGGCCGGCATCGCCGGGCGGGTCGTCCTGTCGCGGACCGGGGGCAAGCTCTGCTTCGCCACCCTCCGGGAGGGCGAGTTCGAGATCCAGGCGATGTTCTCGCTGGACCGGCTCGGGGCCGAGTCGCTGGAGGAGTGGAAGGGCGACGTCGACCTCGGGGACCTGGTCGGGGTCACCGGTGAGATCATCACTTCGCGGCGGGGTGAGCTCTCCATCATGGTCGAGAGCTGGGCCATCACGTCGAAGTGCCTGCGGCCGCTGCCGGACAAGCACAAGGGGCTCACCGATCCCGAGGCGCGGGTGCGGCAGCGCTACGTCGACCTGATCGTGAACCCCGAGGCACGGCGGATGCTGTTCACGCGCTCTGACCTGGTGCGCTCGGTGCGCTCCAGCCTCGCGGAGCGCGGGTACACCGAGGTCGAGACGCCGATGCTGCAGCCGATCCACGGCGGCGCCAACGCCCGGCCCTTCGAGACGCACATCAACGCCTACGACATGAAGCTCTACCTGCGCATCGCGCCGGAGCTCTACCTCAAGCGGCTGCTGGTCGGCGGGGTGGAGAAGGTCTTCGAGATCAACCGGAACTTCCGGAACGAGGGTGCGGACTCCACGCACAGCCCCGAGTTCACCATGCTGGAGGCCTATGAGGTCTACGGCGACTACGACGTCATGCAGAAGCTGACGCAGTCGGTGATCCAGGAGGGCGCCGAGGCGATCTTCGGGTCGCAGGTGGCCCGGCGGGTGAACGCCGAGGGTGAGGCCGAGGAGTTCGACATCAGCGGCGACTGGAAGTCCCTCACGGTCAACGAGGCGATCTCCGCCGCCCTCGGCGAGGAGATCTCGGCCGACACCGAGATCGGCGCGCTGAAGAAGCTCTGCGACGCCGCGGGCATCCCCTACGCGCCGGGCTGGACGCGCGGCCAGGTCGTGCTGGAGATGTACGAGCACCTGGTCGAGGACAAGACCGTGCTGCCGACGTTCTACCGGGACTTCCCGAAGGACGTCTCGCCGCTGACCCGGGCGCACCGGCAGGACCCGCGCCTGGCCGAGCGCTGGGACCTGGTCGGCTGGGGCGCGGAGATCGGCACCGGCTACTCCGAGCTGATCGACCCGGTGGACCAGCGCGAGCGCTTCACGGAGCAGTCGCTGCTGGCCGCCGGCGGCGACCCGGACGCGATGCAGCTGGACGAGGACTTCCTGCGCGCCCTGGAGTACGCCATGCCGCCGGCCGGCGGCATCGGGGCGGGTATCGACCGGATTCTGATGGCGCTCACCGGGCGCTTGATTCGGGAGACCATCCTGTTCCCGTTCGTGAAGCCGGCGTAGGTAGTCTGGCGGCACCGACAAACGCCTCGTTCAACCGAGGGGGAAGCGACACGATGATGGGCAATCTGGGCCTTTACGTTCCGTCTTTTGTAGTGGCGGTGGCGTTCATCTACGTCATCAGGCTCATCGTTGTGTCGCAGAACCCTCAGAAGCGTGCCGAGGCTAGGGCACGTGAGCTGGAAGCGGAGCGTAATGATCCTCGCTTTGGTTCGAAAGACGGGACTCGGTCTGACGTTGCTTAGCGTCCTGTTAATGTCGTGCGCGTGACGGAAGCTCTGGCTGTGGACGGCGAAAACCTCAACGACGATCTGCTGGCCGGCCGCGCACAGGCGCTGGCTTTGGTCCGGCAGGGGTTCGCGGCAGTCAGTGCCCGGCCCGAAGTTTTTACCAATTCTTTGTACGAGGACTTCTTCACCTCCAACCCGCGATACCGGAAGTACTTCGCGGCCGGGGACGAGGCCCGGCGTGACGAGCGGACGCTGGAGGCCGCGACGCGAGTCGTGGCCGGCCTCGACCGGCCCGGCACGCTGCTGCCGCTGCTGCGCAGACTCGCTTTGGAGTACCGCAAGTACGGGGTCCGCGAGCCGCACTACCGCGCCTTCGCCGGGTCGGTGATGACCGCTCTGGAGCGCACCATAGGCGAGGCCTGGACCTACGAGGCCGCGGCCGCGTGGGTCGACGAGCTGACCATGGTCGCCTCGGCGATGCTCGGCATCGCCGCCGAGGCCGACGCGCAGGGGCCGGCCTACTGGGAGGCCGAGGTCGTCGCGGTCGACCGGATGGCGGAGGACGTGGTCCGGCTGCGGGTCCGCACCGCGTTCCCGTACCCCTACCAGGCCGGACAGTACGCCGCGATCGAGCTCGGCCGGCTGCCGTGGGTCTGGCGCGACTTCTCCTTCGCCGCCGCGCCGCAGGCGGGCACGGAGACAGAGGACCCGGAGCACTCAGTACTGGAGTTCCACGTCCAGCGCACGGCGGACGGCCGCCTGAGCAACGTCGTGCACGACGAGCTGGAGCTCGGCGACCGCATCCGCATCGCCGCCCCGGCCGGTGACCTGGCCTTCCCGGCCGGCGCCTCGCGGCTGATCGCGGTCGGGCACGGCACCGGGCTGGCGCCCATCGCCGCGCTGCTGGAGGACGCCGCCGCGGCCGGGGACGACCGGCCGGTGCACGTCGTGGTGGGGAACTCGCTGAACGCGGCGAAGCCGGCCAAGAAGGCCGCAGCGGCGAAGAAGGCGGCAAAGACCGCCGGTAAGGCGGCTCCGGCCTCGGCGGCGGCCAAGAAGGCCCAGCAGGCGGCGAAGGCCGCCGCGGCGGCTGAGAGCGCCGAGGCCACCGGTATCGGCGACACTGACCAGGAGCATTACCTCACCGAACACCTGGCCGAGCTGGCCGTCGCGCACGGCAACGCCACCGTGGTCTTCCTCGGCGCCGCCGAGGAATTGCCTCAGCATCTGGACGAGTACGTCAAGCGCCTGGCCGACGGCGGGACACTGTCCGGGTGGGGCGGCGTGGCCGTCGGTTCGACCGGCACGGTGCAGGCCTGCCTCGGCGTCCTGGCCGCCGCCGGGGCCGATCCCGCCGACGTGAGAAGCGATCTTTTCGGATGACATCCTCCCTGTCCGCCGCCGATATCACCGTGCGGCGGGCCCGCACCGACGATGTCGGGGCG
Source organism: Catenulispora sp. GAS73 (assembly GCF_041262085.1). Lineage (NCBI taxonomy): Bacteria > Bacillati > Actinomycetota > Actinomycetes > Catenulisporales > Catenulisporaceae > Catenulispora > Catenulispora sp. GAS73. Next base: position 99,999 of record NZ_JBGCCM010000015.1, on the reverse strand, counting down.
ATCCGTGAACTCCTGGGCCGTTACAAAGGCATCCTCCTGGACAAGCCGGACGTCACGCTTTTCGAGGACATCCAGGAGTTCTGGGTGGCCGAACACGACGGCGACGGCCGGGTGATCGGATGCGGCGCCCTGCACGTCATCTGGCTGGATCTCGCGGAAGTGCGCACGCTGGCGGTGGACCCGGAATGCCGGGGTATGGGAGTCGGCGCGCGAATCCTTGACAAACTAGTCCGTACCGCCGCGCGCATCGGTGTTCGCCGGCTGTTCTGCCTGACGTTCGAAGTGGACTTCTTCGCCGCGCACGGATTCTCCGAGATCAGCGGCGTCCCGGTCCCGCCGCAGATCGAAGCCGAACTGTCGAAGTCGCCGGACGGCGGGGTCGCGGAGTTCCTCGACTTGGAGCAGGTCAAACCCAACACTCTGGGCAATACGCGCATGCTGCGGATCTTGTAGGACCCGTCCGGCGGCTCCGGCATGGGATTTGATTTCATCACCGGAATGCGCTTTGCTGACTGGAGGTATATCCCAGAACTGGAGAAAGGCGGGCCGCCCGATGGCCAAGCGCACCATTGAGGTGTTCCACGACGACCTCGACGGCTCCGAGGGTGCGAGCACTGTGAAGTTCGGCCTCGACGGGAAGTCCTACGAGATCGACCTGTCCGAGGCGCATGAGAAGGAATTGCGCAAGGCGCTCGAGAAGTACGTCGGTGCCGCGACGCAGGTGGCGGCGTCCTCCGCCTCTGCTTCCGGCCGCCGGAAGTACGGCACGGGCCCCACGCGCCGCGACACGAAGCACATCCGTGAATGGCTGCGGAACGTCGAGGGCGTGGAAATCAGCGACCGCGGTCGCATTCCCACCGACCTGATGAATCGCTACAACGCCGCTCACTAATAACGCCACGGCGCGGTCGGGCTCCCGTCCCCGGCCGACGTCGCGGCGGGTGTGCGCCGCTCAGCGCGCGGCGGCCACCGCCAGCCGGTGGCAGGCCGCGGCGAGGGTGGCCAGCAGGGCGATCAGCTCCGGGGCTTCGGGCAACCCCGGGGTCGGGTAGGAGGGGCGGCGTGCCGCGCCGTCCGCCCGGGCAGAGCCCTCGGAACCCTCAACGTCTTCAGCTTTCCCGGCCCGGAGCGCCGCGCTGTCGCGGTTCTGGACGGCGCCGGTGTCATTGGCCGCGTTGGCAGCTGCAGCAGCGGTGACGGCGGCAGCAGGGCCGCCCGGACGCTGCATCGGGACCGTGGCCGGGTGCAGCCAGCGGACCGGGGGATCGGTCAGCTCCTCGGCGGGTACCGCGGTCAGGTCCAGTCGGACGCCGCCCCAGTCCAGCCATTCCAGCAGCTCGGGCAGGTCCTGGGCACCGCCGGCCGCGACGTAGAACAGCACCCGGCCGCCGGCGGACAGCGCGACCGGTCCCGGCGCCACCGCGGGCTGGCCGTATCCCAGCAGTCTGGACAGCGCTTCGCGCCCCGCGGCTTCCGGTACGGAGACCACGTCCGGCATGTGGATCGACCTCCCCGTTCGCTCTTGGCGTACACCCTATTCGGGTCTGGGGCCCCGGTACCGGGAACACCACGTCAGAGGCGGCGAGTTGGACTAACGGAAGGCCTTGGGAGGTGTGACCGCCCCGCGGACAACGGGGAAGTCACCCCACCTGCGAGGGAAGGCGGGACTAGCATCGGTTGCGAGCCCGCCTGCCGACCAGGAGGCGAGCTTCTGGTTTGGCACCGCACGGAACTAGCAACACACCAGGGCAAGCGCACGATCTGTACTGGCTAGCCAGTAGTACTTCGATCCATACGTCAGCCCGCGACGCTCCGGGGAGCGATGAGGAATGTTCGAACGGTTCACCGACCGCGCACGGCGCGTCGTCGTCTTGGCCCAAGAAGAGGCCAGGATGCTCAACCACAACTACATCGGGACCGAGCACATCCTCCTCGGCCTCATCCACGAGGGTGAGGGTGTGGCGGCCAAGGCCCTGGAGAGCCTCGGCATCTCGCTGGAAGCCGTCCGCCAGCAGGTGGAGGAGATCATCGGCCAGGGCCAGCAGGCCCCGTCCGGCCACATCCCCTTCACCCCGCGGGCCAAGAAGGTCCTGGAGCTCTCGCTGCGCGAGGCGCTGCAGCTGGGCCACAACTACATCGGCACCGAGCACATCCTGCTCGGCCTGATCCGCGAGGGCGAGGGTGTCGCGGCGCAGGTTCTGGTCAAGCTGGGCGCGGACCTGAACCGGGTGCGCCAGCAGGTGATCCAGCTGCTGTCCGGCTACTCCGGCGGCGGCAAGGAGGCCGCGGCGGCCGGGGGTCCGGCCGAGGGCACTCCTTCGACCTCCCTGGTGCTGGACCAGTTCGGCCGGAACCTGACCCAGGCCGCCCGCGAGGGCAAGCTCGACCCGGTGATCGGGCGCGAGAAGGAGATCGAGCGGGTCATGCAGGTGCTGTCCCGCCGCACCAAGAACAACCCGGTGCTGATCGGCGAGCCCGGCGTCGGCAAGACCGCCGTCGTGGAGGGCCTGGCCCAGGCGATCGTCAAGGGCGAGGTGCCCGAGACGCTCAAGGACAAGCACCTGTACACCCTGGACCTCGGCGCCCTGGTGGCCGGCTCCCGCTACCGCGGTGACTTCGAGGAGCGCCTGAAGAAGGTGCTCAAGGAGATCCGCACCCGCGGCGACATCGTCCTGTTCATCGACGAGCTGCACACCCTGGTCGGCGCGGGCGCGGCGGAGGGTGCCATCGACGCGGCCTCGATCCTGAAGCCCATGCTGGCCCGGGGCGAGCTGCAGACCATCGGCGCCACCACGCTCGACGAGTACCGCAAGTACGTCGAGAAGGACGCCGCCCTGGAGCGCCGCTTCCAGCCGATCCAGGTGGCCGAGCCCTCGGTGGCGCACACCATCGAGATCCTCAAGGGCCTGCGCGACCGCTACGAGGCGCACCACCGGGTGTCCATCACCGACGGCGCGCTGGTGGCCGCGGCCACGCTGGCCGAGCGCTACATCTCCGACCGGTTCCTGCCGGACAAGGCCATCGACCTGATCGACGAGGCCGGCTCCCGGATGCGCATCCGCCGGATGACCGCGCCGCCGGACCTGCGCGAGTTCGACGACAAGATCGCGAACGTGCGCAAGGAGAAGGAGTCCGCGATCGACGCGCAGGACTTCGAGAAGGCCGCGGCGCTGCGCGACCAGGAGAAGCAGCTCCAGACCGCCAAGGCGCGGCGGGAGAAGGAGTGGAAGCAGGGCGACCTGGACGTCGTGGCCGAGGTCGACGAGGAGCTGATCGCCGAGGTCCTGGCCACCGCCACGGGCATCCCGGTGTTCAAGCTCACCGAGGAGGAGACCTCCCGCCTGCTGCGCATGGAGGACGAGCTGCACAAGCGCGTCATCGGCCAGAACCAGGCGATCAAGGGGCTGTCCCAGGCGATCCGGCGCACCCGCGCCGGGCTGAAGGACCCCAAGCGCCCCGGCGGCTCGTTCATCTTCGCCGGTCCCTCCGGCGTCGGTAAGACCGAGCTGGCCAAGGCGCTGGCGGAGTTCCTGTTCGGCGACGAGGACGCGCTGATCCAGCTGGACATGTCCGAGTTCTCCGAGAAGCACACCGTCTCGCGGCTGTTCGGCTCCCCGCCCGGATACGTCGGCTACGAGGAGGGCGGCCAGCTCACCGAGAAGGTGCGCCGCAAGCCGTTCTCGGTGGTGCTGTTCGACGAGGTCGAGAAGGCGCACCCGGACATCTTCAACTCGCTGCTGCAGATCCTGGAGGACGGCCGCCTGACCGACTCCCAGGGCCGGGTCGTGGACTTCAAGAACACGGTGATCATCATGACCACCAACCTCGGCACCCGGGACATCTCCAAGGGCTTCGGGCTCGGCTTCGCCGCCTCCGGCGACACCAAGGCGCCGTACGAGCGGATGAAGGCCAAGGTCAACGACGAGCTCAAGCAGCACTTCCGGCCGGAGTTCCTGAACCGCGTCGACGACACGGTGGTGTTCCCGCAGCTGAGCCAGGACGACATCGTCGCGATCGTGGACCTGATGATGAGCAAGGTCGACGGCCGTCTGAAGGACAAGGACATGGGCATCGTCCTGACCCGCAAGGCCAAGGAGCTCATCGCCTCCCTGGGCTACGACCCGGTCCTGGGCGCCCGGCCGCTGCGCCGCGCGATCCAGCGGCACATCGAGGACCCGCTGTCGGAGAAGATCCTGTTCGGCGAGGTCCGGCCCGGCCAGCTGATCACGGTGGACGAGAACACCGAGACCGGCGCGGTCGAGTCCGACCAGCGGTTCACCTTCAAGTCGGGTCCGAAGGAGGACGTGCCGGAGGACGCCTCGGTGCTGGAGTCCGGGACGCTGCCGCCGGCGGCCCCGGAGGCCACGCCGTCGGCCAGCGCCTGATCGGCTGACTGTCCGCCTCTGCCGGACAGCACAACGGCCGCTCATCCCGTTCGCGGGGTGGGCGGCCGCTGCCGTGTCCGGCGGCCTTTCGCGTTTGCGGCGGGGCTCGCCGCGCGATTATCGTTCAGCTGAGTTCGTTTCCGAGCGCTGTCGCAGCGCACGACCTGAGGAGGTGAGTCCGATTTCCACTAACGATCGGGTGCTCACCCCTTCGCGCCGGAGCCTTTAAGCGCTTCGCCGCCGTCGGTCCCTGGGCGCCCGTACCTCGGATGCCCTGAAGGGGACCAAAAGACATGTCGCAAAATCTTGAATCGCTTCCGTCGTCCTGCGCGCTGGTCATCGGCGGTGGCGGAGCTGCCGGGAACGCCTGGGCGGTCGGTGTCGTCGCCGGACTCGCTGAAGGCGGCCTCGACCTGACGCAGGCCGCTGATCTGGTGATCGGAACTTCGTCCGGAGCCACCACCGCGGTGCTGGTGCGCAGCGGTATTCCGGCGGCCGAGCTGCTGGCCTCGGTCCTGTCCGAACAGCACGGCCGGCCGGGCGGACCGCGCAGGGATGGCCAGGGCGACGGCGAGGGCCGGGGGAACGCGGAACGGCCGGCATCGTTGCCGATGGCGACGGTGTTCGAGCGGATGCGGACCATCGGCGCCGCCGCCACGTCGGCGATCGAGCTCCACCGGGCCATGGGGGCGTTCGGATTGGAGAGTGATGCCGTCATCGGCTGGAGCGCGGGGCAGCGGCGCGAGATCGTCGCCGCCAGGCTGCCCCGGGCCGAGTGGCCGGAGCGGCCGATGATCGTGACGGCGATGGACGCGCGGACCGGTGAGCCGGCCGCGTTCGACCGCGACTCCGGCGTGGAGTTGGTGGACGCGGTCACGGCGAGCACCGCGATGCCCGGCATGGCTCCGACGGTGAGCATCAAGGGGAATCGCTATATCTCCGGCGGTGTGCGCTCGGCCGACAACGCCGACCTCGCTGCCGGGTATGCGAACGTCGTGGTGCTCTCGCCGCTGGCGCCGTTCCGGGGCGAGGTGCGTCCGGCCGGGAGCGCGGAGCCGTCGGGGCAGTTCGAGGGGCTGCGCAGAATGCCCGGCGCGGATCTGGAAGGCCAGGTCAAGGCCCTGCGCGCGCGGGGCAGCCGGGTCGAGGTGATCACTCCGGACGCCGACTCGCAGGCCGCGATGGGCACGAACCAGATGGATCCGACGACTCGCGTCCCCTCGGCCCGCGCGGGCTACGCGCAGGGCAAGCAGGCGGCGGCGCGGATCCTGCCGCTGTAGACGGAAAGGCCGACGGCCGCCCACCCCGTACGTGGGTCGGCGGCCGTCGGCGTGTCCAGTGTCCTGACCACGGGCCCGTTCCGGAGTGACGTCGGCTCCGGCTGGGGGCGTCCCCGTGGTTGCGCTGCTGGACTACTGCGGGTGGAACCGGCGGCCGACGCTCACGGCCGCCGTGGGGTCACGCGGGTCAGGCCACCGGCGGGGCCGGCATCGGCGGCGCGGGGGTCTCCGCCGGGGGCGCGGGGATTCCCGTCGAGGCGGGCGTGCTGTCCTCGTCCGAGGACGGCGCCATGGTGTCGCCGTCCGCCGGCGGGGCCCAGCTGTCGGCCGGCGGGCACGGGGCCGGGGTCGGCGGCGGGCAGGGGTTCACCGGCGGGGGGCACGGGACCGGCGGCGGCTGCGGGCACGGCGCGCCGGGCGGGCACTCGACCGGCGGCGGGGCCATCACCGGCGGGGCCGTCTCGGGGGCGCCGTTCACGCAGTGGTTGTCCTTGGCGCCGGTGGCGAAGGCCAGCAGCCCGACCGAGTCGCCGCAGGCCTGCACCGGGACGTCCGCGGACAGCTGCAGGACGTTGCCGGAGACCAGGCCGGGGGAGTCCGCCGCCGCGCCCTTGGCCAGGGCGTGCGTGTCCTCGTCCACGCAGTCGTTGTCGTGCGCGGTGACGTCGGCGGACAGCGCGCCGCCGGCCAGCCCGCAGGCCTGGACCGGGACGTTCGCCGCGACCGAGCCGACGTTGCCGGAGATCGCGCCGGGGCTGTCGGCGGCGAAGCCGTCGGCCTTGGCCGTGGCGTCCTCGGTCCAGCAGTCGTTGTCGCGGGCTCCGACCAGGGCGCCGCCGGCCGCGCCGGCGTCGCCGCAGACCTGGATCGGGACGTCGGCGGGGACCTGCGCGACGTTGCCGGAGACCGCGCCGGGGCTGTCGCTCGCGGCACCGTGCGTCGTGGCGGAGTCCCCCTGCGCCGCCGCGGTGCTCGCGTAGCCCATGACCAGTGCGCCGGTGGTGGCCGACAGCAGCAGGCCCTTCCTTACAAAGGCGTGCATGGATGTACCTCAGATGTCGTCGAATTCGAGGAGCCGAAGGTCGGCTCTCGGGCCTCAACGACACCTTCGGAGCTCCGGTAACGGACATCCGGCCGATGAACGGTCGAATGTCCACCATCCGGCAGATACTCGAGGTTTTTGTTACAGGATCAGGGGATCAGTGCTTTGCGATTACTGTGCGATCAATGCTGTGCGATCAATGCTGCGCGTCCACGGTCATCTGTGTGTCCGCAGCCATCTGTGCGTCCACGATCATCTGTGCGTAGCCGATGATGTGCTGGCCCAGGACGAACCCCGAGTAGGCGGTGCTGGTCCCGGCGCTCGGCAGGCCGATGCTCGCCGTGTCCAGGGCCAGGACCCGGATCTGGTAGTGGTGCACGGGGTCGCCGACCGGCGGGCAGGGGCCGGCGAAGGAGGCGTCGCCGAGGTCGTTCACGCCGACCACGGTCCCGGCCGGCGGCGTGGCCGTGCCCCCGAAGGTGTGCGCGGCGGCCGGGATGTCCCAGGCGCGCCAGTGCGAGAACCCGCTGCCGGTCGGGGCCTGCGGGTCGAACATCTCCACGGCGAAGCTCTTGGTGCCGGCCGGGGCCCCGGACCAGGTCAGGCGGGGCGCCGTCTTAAACCCGGTGCAGACCTCGGCCGCCGGGAAGGTGCCGTGGTCGGCCAGGTCGGGGGAGCTGACGTGGAAGTGCGCGGCGTCGCGCGGGATGCCGCTGCGCACGGGGCTGTAGCCGAAGCGGTCGTGGACGGCGGCGTAGGCGGTGGCCGCCCCGGCGGCGAACATGGCCGCGGACGCAACCCCGGCAATGGTGATCTTCGTCTTCTTCTGCATGGGTCAAAAGCTTCGGGGCGATGTCGCGGTGCCGGGAGATTCTTCGAATCCTGGTATTCCGCGTACCACCCGCCAGAGCACGCTCGGGGAGTTCCTCACCGCGATGCGCGGCCGGCTCGCGCCGGAGGACGTGGGCCTGCGCAGCGTCGGCCGCCGCCGCACGCCGGGCCTGCGCCGTCAGGAGGTGGCCGAACTCGCCGCGGTGAGCATCGACTGGTACATCCGGCTGGAGCAGGGCCGCGTCGGGGCGCCAGGCTCGGCGGTGCTGGACGCGCTCGCCGAGGCGCTGCGCCTGTCGCCGGTGGAGCGCGAGTACCTGCACCTGACGGCCCGCGGCGAGGCGCCCCCGCGACCGCTGCCCGACCGTCCCGAGGGCGTGAGCACCTCGCTGCGCGCGCTCCTGGACGGGATGCCGACGCTGCCGGCGTACGTCCTGGACCACAGCTTCGACGTGCTGGCGCACAACGCGGCCGCCACGGCCATGTTCGGGGACGGATTCGGGCACGGCACGGGAGCCAACGCCGCGCTGCTGCTGTTCCTGGACGGCGCCACCCGCCGCAGCCAGCTGTCCTGGGAGCAGATCGCCCGCGAGACCGTCGGCGCCCTGCGAGCCAACGCCGCGAAGTACCCCGACGACCCGCGCCTGCACGCGGTGATCGCCCGCCTGCGCGCCGGCAACCGCGACTTCGCCACCTGGTGGGACGACCACACCGTCGGCGAGCGCACCAGCGGCGTGAAGCGCGTGGCGCACCCGGCCGCGGGCGTGCTGACGATGGCGTACGACGTGCTGACCGCCCCCGGCTCCGCGGAGCAGCGATTGGTGGTGCTGACGCCGGTCGGGGCCGAGACGGAGCAGCGGCTGCGGGCGCTGGTCGCGGCGCACTCGCGGCGGGTGGCCGGGGCGGGGGTGGAGGCTGTGCCGGCGGGGTGAGGCGGCGCGTCCGGCGGCCGGGAGGCTGGCAGTGGTCTGCGAGACGCAGACGGAGCCAGCTGGTTCGGCGCGGCAGTTGCCCGCGAACTCGGCAGCGGTGCGGGCTGACGGTGGCTGATGGTGGCCGATGAGGCGGCGGTGGCGCGCTGGGCGGTCGGGGTGTTGGCGGGGTGTTGCCGGGGTGAGGCTATCTGGCGGCTGAGTTCGCGAGATCAGCCGCCGTTGCCGCCGCCTCGATCCTCGCGCGCAGCGCCTCGCGGGCCGCTTCGTTGATCGGCTCCTCGTACCGGGCCGCCACGCAGGTTCGGCTGTCTAGTTGTTCGCGCAGGATGTCGGCGTGGCCGGCGTGCCGGGTCGTGTCGTTGAGCAGGTGGACCAGCACGGTGAACAGGTCGAAAGACCTCGCCGAAGTAGCGGGCCTCCCAGGTCCCCGCGTGCTTGACCAGGCCCAGGAGGTTGGTCGTCGGTCATGGCGCACGAGCCTAATGAGCCAGCGCGAACATTTCCCCGTCCACCTCCGTCACCAGCCCGTCGCTCACCAAGCTCGCCAGCGCCCGCTCCCGCTGCGTCACGTCCCGCGTCCACGCCGCCTCTAGTTCCTCGCGCGGCACCGGTCCGTGCGTGTCCCGCAGCACCGCCAGTAGCCGGCCGCGTGCCTGGCGGTCCGTGCCCTCGTACGTCTGCCCGCGCCGCGGGGGCCCGTCGTATGCGGGCCTGCCGTCCGCGACCCACCGGCAGAGGTCTGCGACCGGGCATGCCTCGCAGCGGGGTGCCCGCGCCGTGCACACCACCGCGCCGAGTTCCATGCTCGCGGCGGCCCACTCCGCGGCGTCGGGGGCGGCGGCCGGGAGTAGGTCGGTGGCGATGCGGCGGTCGGCCGGGGTGGTGGCGGCGGCCGGGAACTCCGTGCCGGTCACCACGCGCGCCAGTACCCGGCGCACGTTCGTGTCCAGCACGATGTGCCGTTTCTTGTACGCGAACGATGCGATCGCCCCCGCCGTGTACTCCCCGACCCCCGGCAGCGCCCACAGGTCCTCGTACGTGTCCGGCACGACGCCGTCGAAGGCCTCTTCGATGGCCGTGGCGGCCGCGTGGAGCCGCTGTGCGCGGCGCGGGTACCCCAGCCGCCCCCAGGCCCGCACCGCCTCGCCCACGGGCTCCGCGGCCAGCGCCGCCGGCGTCGGCCAGCGGGCGAGCCAGGCCTCGTAGACCGGCAGGACGCGGACCACCGGGGTCTGCTGGAGCATGAACTCGCTGACCATCACCGCCCACGCCGAGGCGTCCGGGCGGCGCCAGGGGAGGTCGCGGGCCTCGGCCCGGAACCAGTCGACGACTCGTTCGACCAGTTCAGCTCCTTGTTCGAAGGTTGCGAGGTCGGTGCGGTCGATGCTGCGCGTGGTCGTTCTTTCCGCCATCTGACGATCGTACGGCGAGGCGCGCCGCACACCGCGGCATCGGCCCCGTAGAGTGACCCCTCGTGGGTTCGCTTCGAAATCCCGTTGGATCTCTCGCGCCCGCCGTCTATTGGCGGCGGCGCGTTTTAGTTGTGCTGGCCGTCGTCGCGGTGTTGGCGCTGGTCCTCTACGCGTGCTCGGGGTCGGGCTCCAAGAAGAAGCAGTCCGCCGGGGACGGCAAGAGCAGCCCGACCGCGTCGCAGTCCTCGGTCCCGACCGCGGGCGGCTCGCAGAGCGCGGCCAGCGGCGGGGCGTCCGGCGGCCCGTCCTCGGCCAACGGGAGCGCGCCCTCCGGCAGCGCCGGCGGGACCAGCGGCTCGGCTTCGGCCTCGGGCGGTACCAACGGCGGCACGAACGGGGCCTCCGGCGGCCTCAACGGCGGCGCGAACACCACCGGCGGCACCGGCCCGGCCGGCGGCTCCACCAGCGCCCCCGGCTGCCAGCTCAGCCTGAGCCTGACCTCGCAGTCCCCGGCCTACGCCAACGGCGTGGACCCGCAGTTCACGGTCGCCGTGGTCAACAAGGGCACCGCCGACTGCGACGTCGACGTCAGCCCGAAGTCGCTGGTCCTGAACGTCTACTCCGGCCCGGACCACGTCTGGTCCTCGGCGGACTGCGCCACCGGCGGCAAGGACCTGCGCGGCATCGCCCCCGGCGGGGTCCAGACGATCACCTTCACCTGGAACCGCACCCGCTCCTCCCAGGGCTGCACGGCCGGCAGTTCCTCGGCCAAGCTGGGCATGTACTTCGGCGTGGTGAGCCTGGGACCCGGCAGTGGCTCGAACGCCCCGGCCGCGCAGAGCCAGCCGAAGAGCTTCGAGCTGAAGACCGGCAGCTGACCGGCCCGAACAGGCCTCAAGCAAAGCGAGTCCACGGTTCGCCGAGAAGTTTTCGGCGAACCGTGTAGACAATGCGGAGTCGGCTCCGACTACCGGGTGAAGCAACCAAGAGCTCACTCCCCAGGAGATGCCATGACCGAGCACATCACCTCCCGCGACGGCAGCACGCTGGCCGTGGACCGCGTCGGCGCGGGCCCCGCCGTGATCCTCGTCGGCGGCGCCTTCAACGACCGCAGCACGGTCGCCGGCCTGGCCGCCGAGCTGGCGTCGCGCTACACCGTCGTCACCTACGACCGCCGCGGCCGCGCGGAGAGCACCGACAAGGCGCGCGAGACCGGCGGGGGCTTCGACCCCGCCAACGAGATCGACGACCTGGCGGCCGTCATCGAGCACGTCGGCGGCCACGCGCACCTGTTCGGCCACTCCTCCGGCGCGATCCTGGTCCTGGAAGGCGCGATGCGCGGCCTGCCGGCGGACTCCGTCGCCATCTACGAGTCGCCCTTCCGCGCCGACCCGGACCTGCCGCACCCGCCGGCCGACCTGCTGGACCGGCTTACCGCGCTGGCCGAGAAGGGCGACCGGGACGGCGCCGCGAGCCTGTTCCTCGGCGAGGCCATCGGCCTGCCGCCGGAGATCGTGTCGGGCATGAAGCACGGACCGGTGTGGGCCTTCTTCCTCGGCAACGCCCTGACGCTGCCCTACGACGTGGGCTTCTCCCGGCCCTCGGAGCTCGTCGACCGGGACCGGCTGGGCACGCTGACGATGCCGGTGCTGGCCGTCTACGGCGACCGGACGTCGCCGAACCTGGCGGCCGGTGCGAAGGTGGTGGCCGAGTCGGTGCCCGGCGCGCGACTGGTCGTGCTGCCCGGCGAGGACCACGGCGTGCTTCAGCACCCGGAGGCGCTGGCGCCGACGCTGATCGAGTTCTTCGGCTGAGGCGGTGACAACGGCGCTGTCGGAGACGCCGGCGCCGAGAAAGTCATGCGGCTGGGCGGAAGGTGCCCAGGGAGTCCCTACACGTACCGCTCAAGGATCGACGACTCCGCCAGCCGCGACAGCCCCTCGCGCACCGACCGGGCCCGGGTCTCCCCGACGCCCTCGACCCGCTGCAGGTCGTCGATCGACGCCGCGAGCAGCTTCTGCAGGCCGCCGAAGTGCTCCACCAGCCGGTCGATGACCGTGCCGGGCAGCCGCGGCACCTTGGCCAGCAGCCGGTAGCCGCGCGGCGACACCGCCGACTCCAGCACCTCGACGCCGCCGCTGAAGCCCATCGCCTTGGCCGTCTGCAGCAGATCCAGCAGCGCCGTGCGGTCCAGGGCGCCCAATTCCTCCGAGACGTCGGCCACGCTGCGCGCCTTCTTGCCGGTGCGCTCGGGCAGGTAGTCGCGGGCGATCAGGTCACGGTCCGGGTCGACGCCGGCCATCAGCTCGTCGAGCTGGAGCGACAGCAGCCGGCCGTCCACACCCAGCTGCACCACGTAGCCGGCCACCTCGTCGGCGATGCGGGTCACCATCTCCAGCCGCTGCGCGACCGCCGCCACGTCGCGGACCGTCACCAGGTCCTCGATCTCCAGCGCCGACAGCGTGCCGGTGACCTCGTCCAGCCGCAGCTTGTAGCGCTCCAATGTGGCCAGCGCTTGGTTCGCCTTGGACAGGATCGCGCCGGAGTCCTCCAGCACCACGCGCTGGCTGCCCAGGTAGAGCGCGATGATGCGCATCGACTGCGACACCGACAGCACCGGGAAGCCGGTCTGCTTGGCGACGCGGTCGGCGGTGCGGTGCCGGGTTCCGGTCTCCGCGGTAGGGATCGCCGGGTCCGGGACCAGCTGCACCCCGGCCCGCACGATGCGGCTGCCGTCGGTGGAGACCACCACGGCGCCGTCCATCTTGCACAGCTCGCGCAGCCGCTGCGGGGAGAACTCGACGTCGAGCACGAAGCCGCCGGTGGCCATCTCGTCGACCAGCTTGTCGAAGCCGAAGACCACCAGGCCGCCGGTGTTGCCGCGCAGGATGCGCTCCAGACCGTCGCGCAGGACCGTGCCCGGCGCGACGCTCATTAGGATCGCCGACAGGGCGGCGCGTTCGGTGGCCTCACCTGTCACTGTGCGATTCCCATCCTGCTCTCGTGCTCCTCATTCGCGATGCCCAGCCCCCACGCGCCGCGCGATTCTGATCCTGATCTCCCCTGAGGGCGGGAATCAAACGGTCGTAGTGACTCAACCTTACCGGCGCGCGCCCGTCGCCACGGCGTGAAGCGCTGCCCGGACGTCGCCCACTTCGACGATCGACAGCCCCGCAAGGTTCCCGCCGTAGTCCTTGCCGTCCGGATCCGGCGGGACCAGCGCGGTCTTGAAGCCCAGCCGTGCGGCCTCGGTGAGCCGCCGCCGCACCCCGGTCACCGGCCGCACCTCGCCGGCCAGGCCCACCTCGCCGATCGCCACCACGCCCTCGCCGACCGGCTCGTTCACCGTCGCCGAGGCCAGTGCCAGCAGCAGCGCCAGGTCCGCGGCGGGCTCGGTGAGCCGCACGCCGCCGACGGTCGCGCTGTAGATCTCCGAGCTCGCCAGCCCGGCGATGCCGCCGCGCTGCTGGAGCACGGCCAGGATCATCGCCACCCGGTTGGTGTCCAGGCCCGAGGAGGCCCGGCGCGGGGTCGGGGCGCTGGTCTTGGTGACCAGCGCCTGCACCTCGGCGACCAGCGGCCGGCGGCCTTCCAGGGTGACGGTCACGCAGGTGCCCGGGACCGGGACCGGCCGCCGGGACAGGAACAGGCCGGAGGGGTCGGACAGGCCCCGGATGCCGGTGTCGTGCATCTCGAAGCAGCCGATCTCGTCGCTGGCGCCGTAGCGGTTCTTCACGGCGCGGATCAGGCGCAGCGAGGAGGCGCGGTCGCCCTCGAACTGCAGGACCACGTCGACCAGGTGCTCCAGGATGCGCGGGCCGGCGATGCTGCCGTCCTTGGTGACGTGCCCGACCAGCACGCACGCCATGTTGCGCTCCTTGGCGTCCCGGATGAGCGAGGCGGCCACCTCGCGGACCTGCGTCACGCCGCCGGGGGTGCCGTCCACCGCGGCCGAGGCGATGGTCTGCACCGAGTCCACGATCACCAGCCGCGGCTGCACCGCCTCGATCTGCCCGAGCACCGAGCCCAGGTCGGTCTCGGCGGCCAGGAACAGGTTCGGGTGCAGGGCCTTGATGCGGTCGGCGCGCAGCCGGACCTGGGCCGCCGACTCCTCGCCGGTGACCACCAGGGTGCGGGCCCCGGAGGAGGCGTAGGCGGCCGCGGCCGCCAGCAGCAGCGTCGACTTGCCGATGCCGGGCTCGCCGGCCAGCAGCACGACCGCGCCGGGCACGATGCCGCCGCCCAGGACCCGGTCGAGCTCGCCGACGCCGGTCGGGACCGCGGCGGCGTCGGCCACGTCCACGTCGCCGATCGGCCGGGCCTTCTGGGTCGGCATGGTGGCCACGGTCTTCGGCGCGGACTTGGCGGCGCCCCGTTCCTCAACGCTGCCCCAGGTTTGGCACTCGCCGCAGCGGCCGACCCATTTCGCGTACTGTGTGCCGCACTCGGTGCACTGGTACGTGGCCGCCGGATCGGCCTTCCGGGCGCGGGAGTTGGCGGTCGGCATGAGGCCACGGTAGCGGTCGGCACGGACAGCGGGGCGCCGGCCATCGCCGACGTGTATCGGTATAAACAGGGTGATTCCAGGATGGTTTCGGCGGCAACCTCTAGTCGAATGCCCTGATCCACTGGCTAGTTGTCGCTCGAATGGCTTAACGTCTGAGGCCGTGACAGACCGGGAAATGGTGACGGCGCTGCGCGCGGGGGATCAGCTCGCCATCGGGCAGATCTACGACACATACGGCGCGCGCTTGTATGCATATTGTTACGACCTGCTCGCCGATCATGAGCTGGCCGCTGACGCGCTGCGTGACGCGTTCATCGTCGCCAACAACCGGATCCGCGAGCTGGCCAACCCCGACGAGCTCGGCGCCTGGCTCTACGCGCTGAGCCGGGCCGAGGCGCTGCGCCTGGGGGTCTCCGACGACATCCCCGCCGACGCCGCGCAGGGCACCCGCAACGACCGGTTCGCCCGGGCCGCGCTGGACGTCTACGCGATGCTGCCGCCGGAGACCCGGGAGATCCTCGACCTGGCCTTCCGGCACCGCATGGTGGACGGCGACCTGGCGCTGGTCATGGACATGTCCGAGGAGCAGATCGGGCAGGTGGTCCAGGACGCCCAGGACGACCTGGAGAACGGCCTGACCGCGGTGCTGGCCAACCGGGTCGGCGACCCGCGCTGCGCGGAGATCGCCGAGCTCGGCAAGCGCTTCGACCGGCTGGACGGCAAGGGCGTCGAGCCGTGGCTGGACGCGGTCTCCCGGCACGTGAAGACCGACCAGGCCTGCGCCGACCACATCGAGAACCGCCGGCCGCTGCGGCTGTTCGAGGAGCTGCCGCACGCCTTCGTGCCGCCGGGCGTGCGCGCCCGCGTGCTGGACACCCTGCGCGACCCGGCCGGCGCGGCGTTCTGCCAGCGCATCGCGGCCCGGGCCGGCGCCTTCGACGAGTCCGGGTTCCCGGCGGCCGGCGGCAAGTCCGGCGTCGGCGGCGCGCGCAAGCTGCTGCCCGTCGCCGGCATCGTGCTGGTGGTGCTGGCGGTCGGCGGCGTGGCGGTGGCGATGGTCGGCGGCGGGAGCGGCAAGTCCGGCTCGGCCGGGACCGGGACCACGACCTCGACGACCTCCTCGGCGTCCTCCGCGGACAGCAGTGCGTCGGGATCGGGCTCCACTTCGGCGCCGACGCAGCAGTCCACGGACTCGGCGACGGGCTCGACCGACACCGGCGGCGCGCCGTCCGGCGGCGGGCAGACGGACACCGGCGGGGCGACGCACCACACCTCGTCCTACCGGCACACCTACACCTCGTCGTCGCACAGCTCCACGCCGAGCAAGAAGCCGAGCACCACCACCGCGCCCACGACGCCGACCTCGACCTCGGAGTCCCTCCCCACCGGTGGCCTGCCGAGCAACACCAATTCGACCCCGAGCGCGACGACCACTAGCAGCTGATCGGCGGCGCTTCCCGCCGATCGGCTGGGGCCCCGCGCCGATCGGCGCACCTTCGGACCGGGCGCGCAAGTCGCCCGGTCGAGTGACACCGAGGTTTGGACACGGCCCGGGTCGCAAAACCCCTCGAAGGTGGCAACCTGGGCCGATTCTCTGATCAGCGCACGGGCACATGTCTAACGTCGGCTGGTGTGAAAGACCACGACTCGAACGCCACGGATCCCCGCGATCCCGCGGACCCGGTGAACCGGGACAGCGTCTCCGACAGCTGGGGGCGCGCGGCGGCCTATGACGCCTACGCGGACGGTCTGCACACCTACGCCCTGGGCGGCCTACGCCACCACGAAGCCGCGTCCTCGGCGGTGTACTGCGCCTTCGTCGCCGCCGACCACCACGTCGCGCACCTCGGGGACGCCGAGATGCTGCGGCCCTGGCTCTATGCGATCACCCGGCACTACTGCCGCGCCGGAAAGCTACCGCGCCTGCGCCTGACGGCGTCCTCGGCGCCGGTCCCGGCCCCCAAGGACGCCGCGATGGCCGAACTGGAGCGCACGCTGCTGTCCGCGGAGCTGGCCTCGCTGGACTGGCCGGACACCGACGGCCTGAGCGCGGCGCACCGCGAAGTCCTGGAGCTCTCGGTCCGTCACGGGATGGAGAGCCGCGCGGTCGGGATGATGCTGGGCAAGCCGGCGGCCGAGTCGTTCGAGGTGCTGTCCGGGGCCTGGCACGAGCTGGAGCGCTCGCTGGCGGCGCTGGCCCTGCTGCGCACCTCGCGCTCGCACTGCCCGGACCTGGCGGCGCTGGCCGAGGGCTGGTCCGGCCGGCTCACGGCCCAGCGCAGGGAGCCGCTGGTCGCGCACGTGGACGCCTGCTCCCGCTGCCAGTACCACCTGCACAAGGTGATCGGGGCACCGCAGGCCCCGTCGATCCTGCCGCACGTCCCGGCGCCGAAGGAGCTGCGCGAGCGGGTCCTCGGCGACCTGCTGGACAGCAGCCCGGAGAAGGCGGCGGAGAAGACCGCGATCGCCACCCGGCTCACCCGCTTCGACCAGTCCGGGTTCCCGGCGATAGCGACGATGCGGTTGCCCGCGTCGCCCCAGCAGCAGTCACAGCCGCACCCGCGCACCGCCACGCCGATGCCGGTGGAGCGCCGTCAGCGCCGCCTCGGCGCGCTGCTGGCCGGACGTGTGTCGTCGGCCGCCGCGGAGGCGGTGGCGGGCGAAGTGGCCTCGGCCCCTGAACGATTACGCACCCCGGTGTCGGCGTCCGTGGACGCGAAGACACCGGCGAACACGATGAACGAGGGAAGCGGTTTCGATGCTTCGGATCTGAGCGCCATGGACGCTGGAAGCGACCGGCGCCGGCGGCTGCGCCGGGCGGCGGAGGCGTCGGCGGAGCCCGATGAGGGGCCGATCGCGCCGCGCCGGGGGTTGGCGGCGTCGACCGAGCCGCAGTGGCGGGGTGGTGCCGCGGACGGCGATCCGCTCGGAGGTCTGGCGGGAGACCTTCCGCGCAACGAGATGGTGCCCGGCACGGGATCGCACGCCGAGGAACCGCTCACCGCGAGCCAGTCGACCGAAGTCCTCGCGGCTCTGCGCTCCGAAGACCGCTCCGAAAACCGCTCTGAAGACAGCTCCGTAGATCGGGGAGCCCTGCGTCCCGAAGACCTCGACGCGTCCTTCGGACCCCGCCGTCCTTCCTCCTGCGAGGACACTCTGATCACGGCCGGCGTCTTCGAGGACATCCGCCCGGCCCGCCCGGTGCCCTCCCGCGGCCCGGCTCCGCGCAACTCTGTGGCCGCCGCGGTCGAGGGCCGGCGGCGGGGCGTGGAGGACGCGCGACGCGGCGCGGCGCCGGTCGGCGACGCTTATGAGGCCGCGGCGAGCGTGGCGGCCGCGATGGCCGCCGGGAACGCCGGTGCGCAGGTGCCGCCGATCGCGCCGGTGGGGGTCATGCCGACCTCTGTCATGCCGCTGGGCGTGATGCCCGGCCGGCGGCTGCCACCGGACAGGGACATGGACCGGGACATGGACCGGGGCGGGGACAGGGACGCTACGCGGGTCTTCGCACGTCCCGTCGGCGCGGGGCCGGAGCAGCGCAGGCGGAAGTCCGGGGTGAAGTCCGCGATCGCCAGCTCCGCCGTGCTCAGCGGCGTCGGTGCGGCCGGGGTGACGGCGTTCGTGCTCTTCGTGCCGTCCTCGCCGAGCGGCAACAAGACGCTGTTCACGCCGCCGGACGCCGGGGGCAGCGCCTCGCAGACGCCGGACTACCCGCGCCCCAGCTCCACCTCGGACGCCGCCGGGCCCGCGCTGCCGGTCGCCGGCGGCGTGCACTCCACCGGGCTCCCCGGCGACACCGTGACCGCGCAGGTGGTCGCCGCGGTGCTGCCGACGACGCCCTCCTCCTCGGCGCCCAGCACGGCCGGCGCGAGCCTGCCGTTCAACGGCCCGGTGAACCCGCTGCCGTCGCAGAGCGGCGACAGCCCGTCGCAGGACCCGAGCCAGGACGGGCAGCTGCACATCAGCGTGACGCAGCGTTCGAACGACCCGAGCGACGTGGTCGTCACCCTCTGGAACTCCGGCACCTCGCCGGTCAGCTGGACCGCGAGCCCCGACCAGCCCTGGCTCAGCCTCAGCGCCACCTCCGGCATGCTCGCCGGCGGCGGCCAGACCTCGATCCACGTCCTGGTGGACGCCTCGGCCGAGCCCAGCGGCGCGTGGACCGCGCACGTGCGCTTCGACCCGAGCGGCCAGATGGTCTCGATCAACGGCGTCGGCGGCTCCGGCGGCGGTCCGAGCAGCACGCCCAGCACGTCCCCCTCCAGCGGCCCCACGACGCCGTCCTCGCCCTCCTCGCCGTCGTCCTCGTCGCCGAGCGGCACACCCTCGGGCACGCCGACCAGCCCGGTCAGCACCCCGAGCACGCCGCACAGCTCGCCGTCGTCGAGCGTGAGCGGTAGCGGGGCGTCGAGCGGCAGCGCGAGCGGGCCGGGCAGCCCGGGCAGCCCGGGCTCGTTGGGCAGCGAGCCGTCGCACGGCCCCAGCTCGCCGAGCACGCCGGGCTCCTCGGGATCCTCGGCATCTTCGAGTTCTTCGGCGCCCTCGACCGCCCCGAGCACCGGACCCACCAAACCCACCAGGCACCGTCACTGACGACGGCCCCCAAGCCGCTCCGGCCCCCGCCGTGCCGGAGCCACGGAAGGCGCTCGACGTGTCCCAGCCCGTCGGGCGCCTTCCGCTGTTCCGCTACCGGTTCAGCGACCGCACCGCGTGCGACGGCAGCACGGCGTGGGTCGTGGCCGTCGCGCCGTTGCTTCCGGCCGCGGAGAACGGCCCGACGAACACTCCGCTGTACACGTCGGTGGCGTGCTGAGGCGCGTTCAGCGAAGCCACGAACACGTTCTGCTCCCCGAGCGGACCGACCGCCGCCATCCCCTCGTAGTCCCCGAGCATGTGCCCGCCGGCGTCCGGCGCGAGCAGCCAGTCGAAGGCCGGGGTCAGCTGCCGCTCGGTGGCCAGCCGCGCGTCGCCGAACGGCAGGACCTTCAGGAACCGCGCGGTCGGCAGCGTCGTGGTGTCGCCGGCCGGCAGGTAGCGCAGGTCGTAGTACGACAGGCTGACCGTCCCCAGCGCGTCCACCGAGACCACCGGGGTGAAGGCCGGCACGCCGGGCCTGCTCACCAGGGTCGGCGCCGACCACGTCCGGCCGTTGTCCCCGGAGGAGACCAGCTCGGCCTGGTCGTACTTGCCGCCGCTGAAGTCCGAGCCCTCATATGTCAGCCAGATCCGGCCGGTCACCGGATTCACCGCGACCGCTTCCAGGCCGCCGCCGGCGCGCAGCCCCTTGGTCGGGTCGTTCGGGTCCACCTCGGCCACCGAGGAGTCGGTGGCCACCGGCGTCGGCGCGGACCACGTGGCGCCCTCGTCGGTGGAGGTGACCATCGAGTACGTCGAGCTGATCGGGGTGTTCGCGGTGGCGTCGGTGTACTTGGTCATGTTGAAGAAGTCGTGGAGTGTGCCGTTCGGCTCCTCGACCACGATGTTGCCGATGGTCTGGGTGAACGGCGCGACCGCCGCGGTGTCGACCAGTGTCGCCGGCTTCGACCACGTCTTGCCGTGGTCGTGGGTCACCGAGATCAGCGCCGGGCCGGTGAAGTTGTTCCCGGAGGTGTCCACCCGGTCCCACACCTGATACGCGACGCCGGGGTGCAGCTGGTCGGCGGTCACGGAGTTCTTGTCGTCGCCCAGGTTCGGGTCGTTGTCGGCGATGATCGGCTGCGCGTACTTCCACGTCGCCCCGCCGTCGAAGGACGTCGCGCCGCCGACGCCGCCGCGGTTCGTGTTCTCGTCGAACTGCAGGGCGCTGCTGTAGGCGACACCGTCCGGACCGAAGCTGACCCACAGGTCCGAGACCCGGTGGTAGTCGTTGGCCCCGGAACACTGCCCGAAGGGCAGCACCCCCTGGGTGTAGTGCTTGCCGTCGGAGGTCCAGGCGTAGGCCCCGGCATGCGAGCCGCCGTCGCTCCAGCGGTCCTGCTGCCAGGTGACGATGGCGCGCCGGGGCTGGCGCGGGTCGACGGCGACGAAGGGCTCGGTGGTGCTGTTCGGATACAGGGTTCCGGAGGCCGCTCCGGCGGTACAGGCTGCCACGGGGTTCGTCGGGGAGACCCGGTGAACCGGGCCGGGGCTGGCGTTCGCGAACGAGGCCGATGTGGCCAGGGCGGTCAGCAGCGCCGTTGCCGCGACCGCCGTTCTGTGGGCTCTGCGCATGGTGGGCAAACTAGGGCAGCCGGTGGGGTATGGCAATGCTTTGATTCGTGGAGAAGTCGTGAGAAAACCACCGGAATCCTCCCCGGGGGGAGGACTGCCGGTGGTTCGGTCGCGCGGGCCGGACCGGGATCGGGTCGGGCCGGATCGGGGTCGGGTCGGGCCGGATCGGGGTCGGGCTTGGGTCCGATCAGGCCGGGTCGGCCGGGTGCGGGGCGACCAGGACCCGGGCGGCGTCCCGGGCCTCGCACATCCCCACCAGCACCTCGTAGGCCTTCTCGCCCATCATCTCGGTCAGTTCCGGGCCGTAGGACACGTACACCGGCTCGCGGCCCACGTGTGCCTCGGTCGCCCCGGTGCACCACCAGTTCAGGTCGTGCCCGCCGCCGCCCCAGCCGCGCCGGTCGTACTCGCCGATCGAGACGACGAGCACCTCGGTGCCGTCGGGCCGCTCGACGCGGTCGTAGGACCGGCGCACCGGCAGTTGCCAGCAGACGTCCGGCTTGGTGGTCAACGGATGCACGTCCTCGCGAAGCGCCAGCGCGTGCAACGCGCAGCCCTCGCCGCCGGCGAAGCCGGGACGGTTCAGGAAGACGCAGGCCCCCTCGACGACCCGCGTCTGCTTGTCGCCGTCCTCATCCTTCTGAGTGATTCCGAGTTCCTGACCGACCGAGCGGAACTGCCAGGTCTCGTCGGTGAGCCGCTCGGCGGCCTGCTCGACGCGCTTTCTGTCGGCTTTGTCCGAGTAGTGCGCACCGAGCGTGCAGCATCCGTCGGAGGCCCGGCCGGGGCGGATACCGCCGCAGCCCGCGCCCCAGATGCAGGTCCAGCGCGAGCACAGCCAGGTCAGGTCGGCCCGGTAGAGCTGGGCGGAGTTGTCGGGGTCGGTGAACTCCACCCATTCGCGGGGGAAGTCGAGCGGTACTTCAGGCACCGGGCAAGCCTATGCGGTCGGCGCGCTTGGCCGTGGGAGGCCGGGTAACGTATCGCGATATGCGCCTTGGAGTGTTGGACGTCGGATCGAACACGGTCCACTTACTGTTGCTGGACGCGCACGCCGGTGCCCACCCGATCCCGGCGTTCTCGCACAAGGTCGAGCTGCACCTCTCCCAGCTCACGGACGAGCAGGGGGCGATCGTTCCGAGCGGCATCGAGCGCCTTTGCTACGTCGTCGCGAACGCGCTGCGCATCGCCGAGGACAAGGGCTCCGAGGAGATGCTCGCCTTCGCGACCTCCGCGGTGCGCGAGGCGGCCAACGGCGACGAGGTGCTGGCCAAGGTGCGCGAGGAGACCGGGGTCGAGCTGGAGGTGCTGCCGGGCCCGGACGAGGCGAAGCTGACCTTCCTGGCCGTGCGCCGCTGGTTCGGCTGGTCCGCCGGCCGGCTGCTGGTGCTGGACATCGGCGGCGGCTCGCTGGAGATCGCGGTCGGCCTGGACGAGCTGCCGGACGTGATGGAGTCCCTGCCGCTGGGCGCCTCGCGCCTGACCCACGACCGCCTCAAGGGCGACCCGCCCGGCCCGGAGCAGATCCGGGAGCTGCGCCGGTACGTGCGGCACGAGATCGCCAAGGGGGTCTCCCGGGTGGCCCGGGCCGGCCGTCCGGACCGCGTGGTGATCACCTCCAAGACCTTCCGGCAGCTGGCCCGGATCGCCGGGGCCGCGCCCTCGGCGCAGGGCCTGTACGCCCCGCGCTCGCTGCGCGCCCGGGACCTGACCGAGTGGGTGCCGCGGCTGTCGCAGATGTCGACGGCCCAGCGCGCCGGGCTCCCCGGGGTCTCCACCGGCCGGGCCGAGCAGCTGCTGGCCGGCGCCGTGGTCGCCGACGCCGCGTTCGACCTGTTCAACGTGGAGGTCGCCGACCTGTGCCCGTGGGCGCTGCGCGAAGGCGTGATCCTTCGGCGGCTGGACACCCTTGTAAGCTGAGCGGCGTGACCTTCGTGACCGACCGCGCCGGGACGACGGAGCAGGTCACCACACCGAAAGTGGGCCTGTCGACGTCCTCGGTCTACCCCGAGCCCACCCGCTACGCCTTCGACGTGGCCAACCGGCTCGGGTACGACGGCGTGGAGGTCATGGTCTCGATCGACCCGGCGAGCCAGCACCCGGACAAGATCCTGGAGTACGTCGACGAGTACCAGGTCCCGGTGCTGTCGATCCACGCCCCGACCCTGTTCTGGCTGAACCTGAAGCGGGTCTGGGGCTCGGATCCGTGGGAGAAGCTGAAGAAGTCCCGCGAGGCCGCGGAGCGGGTCGGCGCCAAGGTCGTCGTGGTGCACCCGCCGTTCCGCTGGCAGCAGCCCTACGCCGAGGAGTTCGCCGAGGGCATCAGGCGCCTGAATCAGGAGTCGGAGATCCGCTTCGCGGTGGAGAACATGTACCCCTGGCGCGCCTCCACCCCCGACATCTTCGGCCGCCTCCCGCGCATCAAGCTGCCGCGCATGGAACGCGAGGGCGAGGCGTACTTCCCGGGCTGGGACCCCACCGAGACCGGCTACGAGCACTACGTCCTGGACCTGTCGCACACCGCGACCGCCCGCAACGACGCCCTGGCGATGTACGAGCGCATGGGCGACAAGCTCGTCCACCTGCACCTCGCCGACGGCTCCGGGCAGAACAAGGACGAGCACCTGGTCCCCGGCCGCGGCACCCAGCCCTGCCAGGAGGTGCTGGAGCGCATCGCCCGCCGCGGGCTGGCCGGCGCCGTCATCCTTGAGGTGAGTACCCGGCGCGCCGAGAGCGACCTCCAGCGGGAGGAGGACCTGCGGGAGGCCCTGGTCTTCGCCCGCCGAGGGCTGGCGAGGGTGAGGGAAGAGCCTCGCGCCTTGCCCGTCTCGGAGTAGCACAAGCACACAGGGGAGATGCGTTGGCCGAGTCATCGAAGTTCGACACCCTGGCGTCCGTGTACGCCAAGTCCCGCCCGACCTATCCCGACGCGCTCTTTGACGCGCTGCAGGAACTCTCCGGGCGCGCGCTGTCCGGAGCCCGCGTCGCCGACGTCGGCGCCGGGACCGGGATCTCCTCCCGGCAGCTGCACGAGCGCGGCGCGGCGGTGACCGCGGTCGAGCTCTCCGAGCCGATGCTGCGCCAACTGGTCTCCCAGTCCCCGGGCGTCGGCGCGGTGATGGGCAGCGCCAACGCCCTGCCGCTGCGCGAGGCCTCGGTCGACTTCGTGACCTTCGCCCAGGCCTGGCACTGGGTGGACCCGGACCTGGCGGTCCCGGAGGTCCTCAGGGTCCTGAAGCCCGGCGGCGCGCTGGCCTGCTTCTGGAACATGCCGTTGGCCGACGCGCCCTGGCGGCTGGGCTACAACGACCGGATCAGGGAGCTGATCGGCGGCGAGCCCGACTACGGCAACGACAGCACCGCCCTGGACCAGGAGCCGCGGATCGAGCTCGGCGGCCGGTTCGCCGACCTTCCGGTGCACGTGGTCGAGACGGCGTGGTCCCGGACGGTGCCGGTGGAGCACCGGATCACCAACGTCATGTCGCGGTCGTACGTCAGCGACGTGGAGCCGGAGCGCCTGGAGGCGTTCCTGGACCGGGAGCGGGCGTTCCTGCTGAGCCACTTCCCGGACGGGATGGTCGTCGAGGAGTACTCGGCGTGGCTCGGGGTGGTGCGGCGGCCTTAGGCGGCCTTGAGCGGCCCCGGGGTACCCCGCGCGGCTCACCGGCCCGGCCGCGTTCCCCAACTAGTCCTAGGCTTGCCCCACTGGGCTCCACACAGTCGAGGAGGCACCGCGGTGTTGCGTCGGACCTTGCTGGCGGCGGCGGGCAGCGATCGCACCCGCGCCCTGGTCGAGCGCTCCCCGGGCTCGCGCCAGGTGGTGAAGCGCTACGTCGCCGGTCCCGCCACCGACGACGCGGTGGCCGTCGCCGACGCGCTGATCGAGGACGGCCTGCTGGCCACGATGGACCATCTGGGCGAGGACACCACCGACGCCAACCAGGCGATCCTGGTCAAGGAGGCGTACCTGCTGCTGCTGGAGCGGCTGGCGGCGGCCGGGCTGACCCCGCACGCCGAGGTGTCGGTGAAGCTCTCGGCCATCGGCCAGTCGCTGAGCAACGACGGCGAGAAGATAGCCCTCGAACACGCGCACGCCGTCTGCGAGGGCGCGCAGCGGGCCGGCACCACGGTGACCTTCGACGCCGAGGACCACACCACCACCGACTCGACCCTGAAGATCGTCTCCGAGTTGCGGCGCGACTATCCGTGGGCGGGCCTGTGCCTGCAGGCCTACCTGCGGCGCACCGAGGCCGACTGCAAGGACTTCGCCACCGCGGGATCCCGGGTCCGGCTCTGCAAGGGCGCCTACCGCGAGCCGGAGTCGGTCGCCTACCAGGACACGCAGGAAGTCGACCTGTCCTTCGTGCGCTGCATGCGCACCCTGATGGCCGGCGAGGGCTACCCGATGCTGGCCACCCACGACCCGCGCCTGATCGAGATAGGCGGCGCGCTGGCAGTCCGCAACGGCCGCGGCATCGGCAGCTACGAGTTCCAGATGCTCTTCGGCGTCCGGCCGCACGAGCAGAAGCGCCTGGCCTCCGCCGGCGAACGCATGCGGGTGTACGTGCCTTACGGGAGCGAGTGGTACGGCTACCTCATGCGACGATTGGCGGAGCGGCCCGCGAACCTCGGCTTCTTCGCCCGGTCGCTGCTCTCGAAAGACTGAGCCTTTGTGGCGGATGTGAGGAGACCGGACCCCATGACCCAGCGCGTCGCCGTCCTCGGCACCGGAAAGATCGGCGAGGCTCTGGTCTCCGGCCTCCTGCGGGCCGGCAAACGGCCCGGCGAGGTGCTGGTGACGGCCCGCCGCGCGGAACGTGGGGCGGCCCTGCACGCCACATACGGCGTCGAGGCGGTGAGCAACGCCGAGGCGGCCGCGAAGGCAGACACCCTCATCCTGATGGTCAAGCCGCAGGACATGGCCGCTCTCCTGGAGGAACTGGCTCCGCACGTCCCCGCCGGCCGTCTGGTGATCACCGGCGCCGCCGGCATCACCACCCACTTCATCGCCTCGCGCCTGGCCGAGGGCATGCCGGTGGTCCGCGTCATGACCAACACCCCGGTCCTGGTCGACGAGGCCATGTCCGCGATCTCGGCCGGCGCGCACGCCACCGAGGAGCACCTGCTCCGCACCGAGGAGATCTTCTCCCCGGTGGGCAAGACGATCCGGGTGCCGGAGGCCCAGCAGGACGCGGTGACGGCGCTGTCCGGCTCCGGCCCGGCGTACTTCTACTACCTGGTCGAGGCCATGACGGACGCCGGCATCCTGCTCGGGCTGCCCCGCGCCGCCGCCCACGACCTGATCGTGCAGGCCGCGATAGGCGCCGCGGTGATGCTGCGGGACTCCGGCGAGCACCCGGTGAAGCTCCGCGAGGCGGTCACCTCCCCGGCCGGCACCACCATCTCCGCCATCCGCACCATGGAGGACCACGGCGTGCGCGCGGCGATGATCGCCGCGCTGGAGGCCGCCCGGGACCGGTCGCGGGAACTGGCTTCGGGGCAGTGATGCAGCGCCGGCGGTGAGTCGTTCCGTCCTACCAGCAGAAGGGGAGGACGGACGATGCGAGATTCTGCTGAAGCGGAGTACAAGCGATACGTCACGGCGCGTTCCCACGCGCTGTGGCACACCGCGTTCCTGATGTGCGGCGACGCGCACCAGGCCGAGGACGTGGTGCAGACGGCTTTGCTGAAGCTGTACGTGGCCTGGCACCGGGTCGAGCGTGCCAAGAACCGCGACGCGTACGTGCGCCGCGTCCTGGTGCGCTGCGTCATCGACGAGAAACGCCGCGGCTGGCGCCGTGAGCACGTGATGGCGGCGGTGCCGGAATCGGGGGCGGGCGAGGGCCCGGACATCGGGGAGCGGGACGCCGCTCTTCAAGCCCTGGCGCTTCTGGCGCCGCGCCAACGGGCCACGCTGGTCCTCCGGTTCTGGGAGGACCTTTCCATCGAGCAGACCGCTGAGCTGCTCGGCTGCTCACCCGGCACCGTCCGTTCGCAGACCGCGCGAGGGCTGGCCACCCTGCGCGCGATCCTCCTCGACCAGCAGGCGACGGCCTCGGGCCGCGTGGAGAAGGAGCGGTGATGACAGGGTTCGATGATCGAGATGACTACGGGGCCGGGGAGAACGGTGCCGAGGCCCGCGAGGTGTTCGCGCGTACTGTGACCGGGGCCGGGGAACGGCCGCGGCTGGGTTTCACGGCCGAGGACCTGGTGCTCGGCGGTCGGCGGCGGGTGCGGCGCCGGCGGGTGGGCGCGGCTTTGGCGGGTACCGCCTCGGTCGCGGCGGTGGCCGTGGCCGCGACGGCGATCGGCGTCGGCCGTGCGGCGTCACCCGGCTCGGAGTCGAGCCCCGCGGCGCGGGACGCGAAACTCGCGAACGCGGCCATCGGCAAGATCTACGACGAACTCGACCCCTGGGGGAACCACCTCGATGCCGGCGGCAAGAAGCGCGATGTGGACTACTTCCTGCAGTCCGGTGGCGGCCAGTGCGACGCCGCGGCACACGTTCTGGACGCCTACGGCTTCGAGGAAGCCTGGACCGCGGACGGCAAGGGCGGCGGCCCGCGCAACGGCAGCGACACGTCGCCGTGGGTGCACGTCACGGTACTCATAGCGGCATCCAGCGGACAGGTCGGGCAGTTCCTGCCGGGCGCGGGCTGGGGGCCGGTCTCCAAGGAGACGATGGCCGACGACGGTTCGGTGGTCCAGACGGCCTCGGCCGCCGGGGGGCATGAGGTGAAGGCGGTCCGGACGTTCATCGACCAGCGTCAGGTCGTCGTGATGGCCGAAGACGAATCGGTCGTGACGCCTCCTGCCGGGGCGCCGGCGGCCAAGCCGACGGAACCGTTCCCCTTCACCGCGGACAAGCTCGGCGCAGTCGTCGCCGGACTGTCGCAGCCACTGCCCTTCGCCGACGGTTATCGGCCCCAGGGGCCCTGCGGCGCGGGAGGCCGGTGACGCATCTGACAGCGGCTCGCGGGGGCGTGGGGCGCGGGCCGCGGTTAGTGTGCTGAGCATGGATGATCTCGGTCTGCCATCGGTGTTCCGGGTGGGGGAGTTCGCGGCGTGGGCGGTGTCCGCCGCGCACACGCAGGCGGCGGCGTTCTTCGCGACGCGCAACGGCCTGCCGGCGGCGCCGCGGGTGCGGGTCGGCGTGCGGGAGGCGGCGATCGCCTTCCGGAGCGAGCGGTATCTGCGCGTGGACGGCGAGGCTGCGTTCGAGTGGGCCCCGCTGTCCGGGGACTACGAGGCGGCCGACGGCTGGGTGCGGCTGCACTGCAACTTCGAGCACCACGCCGAGATCGCGTGCCGGGTGCTGGGGGTGCCGCAGGAGCGCGCGGCGGTCGAGGCCGCGGTCCGGCGACGCAGGCGATTCGAGTTGGAGGACGCGATCGCCGAGGCCGGCGGAGTCGCGGCGGCGATGCGCACGCGCGAGGAGTGGCTGGCGCATCCGCACAGCGCGGCGGTGGGCGGGCGGCCGGTGGTCGCGATGGGGGCTTTGGGGGAGCTGGGCGGGGGCGGGGTTTTCGGTGCTGAGGTGGGGCGGTTCGGGGGCGGGGATGGCGCTGGGGCGGTGAGTGCGGCCGGCGCGGCTGGCGAGTCGGTTGGCGGTTCGGCTGCTGGTTCGAGTGCTGGTTCGGTTGGCGAGTTGGCTGCGGGTTCGGGTTCGGGTGCTGAGCTGGTCGGCGAGCCGGTTGGCGGCTCGGCTGGCGAGCTGGCTCCCGGCTCGGCCACCCGGCCGCTGTCCGGCATCCGTGTCCTCGACCTGACCCGGATCATCGCCGGTCCGAACGCCGGGCGCGTTCTGGCCGGCTACGGCGCCGACGTCACCATGATCCGTTCGCCGCTGCTGCCCACCATCCGCGGCCTCGACCTGGATCTGAACGTGGGCAAGGCGTTGCGGTTCCTCGACCTGCGCAGCGATGCGGGCCGGGCGGCGTTTCTGGACCTCGTCCGGGAGGCCGACATCGTGCTGCAGTCCTATCGGCCCGGCGCGTTGGCGGGGCTGGGCCTCGGCCCCGCCGACCTGGCCGCCGTCAAGCCGAACCTGGTCCACGTCTCCATCTCCGCCTATGGCTCCGACGGTCCGTGGGGCGGCCGGCGCGGCTTCGATTCGCTGGTGCAGATGGCGGTCGGGATCGCGGAGGAAGGGATGCGCGCGGCGGGTTCCGGGCGTCCCGTGCCGCTGCCCGCGCAGGTGCTGGACCACGGCGCCGGCTGGCTCGCGGCGGCCGGGGCGATCGAGGCGCTTCGGCGGGGCGGCGGGCTGGCGGTCGATGTGAGCCTGGCCGGGGTGGGGCACGCGCTGGACGCGTTCGGCCGCCTCGATCCGGCTGTCGGGCTGGCGGTCGCCGACCCGACGCTGTCAGACGTCGACGATCTTCTGCTGCGCGGTCCGAGCGCCGCCGGGACCCTGACGCGGGTGCGTTTCCCCGGCAGCGTGGCGGGTGCGGCGCTCGGCTGGTCGGGGCCGCCGCCGCATGCGTGACGCGGGCTGATCGGCGGCCGATCGGCGGCTGACCGGTGCTTGGCCGAAGCCTGATCGTCGGCCGGTCTGCGGCCCGGCGCCGTTTCGAAACTTCGTCCGTCGCTCACCGCGTGTTCACCCAGCGGGGTCAGGCCTCTGGCTAGCGTCCCCGGCATGACCGATCGGATGCCCGTCGACCGTCGTACCGCTCTGCTCGCCGCCGGCACCGCCGGCGTCGCGCTCGCCGCCACGCCGCTGGTGGCCTCGCCGGCCGCCGCCGCGGAGGCCCCGTCCGCCCCGGCTCTCGCACCTTCCGCACCGTCCGCTCCGGCCCAGGGCGCCTCGCCGCTCCTGCTCACGACCCCCGGCGCGCTCGGCGCCCCGCCGGTCGACGGCCTGCACCTGACCTTCGGCGCGGATCCGGCGCGCGAGATGTACGCGTCGTGGACCACCACGGCGTCGGTGCGCCGGCCGCGCGTGCGCTTCGGCACCGTCGACGGCGGCCACGGCGACACCGTCCAGGCCGAGACCCGCACCTACACCGACGGCGCCTCCGGCCGCGAGGTGTACGTGCACCACGCGCACATCAGCGGCCTGCGTCCGGACTCGACGTACATCTACAGCGCCCTGCACGACGGCGTCCTGCCGGACTCGGCCGCCTTCCGCACCGCGCCCTCCGGCCGCAAGCCGTTCACCTTCACCAGCTTCGGCGACCAGGCCACCCCCGGCACGACCTGGGCCCCGGCCACCGGCGGCGGCTTCAGCTCGGCCCCGGCGACCCTCGCCACCCCGGCGGCGTCCGACATCGTGGCCGGCGTCGAGCAGGTCGCGCCGCTGTTCCACCTCCTCAACGGCGACCTGTGCTACGCCAACATCAACCCGGACCGCCTGCGCACCTGGGACTCGTTCTTCCAGAACAACACCCGCTCGGCCCGCTTCCGCCCCTGGATGCCGGCCGCCGGCAACCACGAGAACGAGAAGGGCAACGGCCCGCTGGGCTTCTCGTCCTTCCAGACCCGCTTCGCCCTCCCGCCCAACGGCGAGGACGCGGAGTTCGCAGGCCTCTGGTACGCCTTCACCGTCGGCGCGGTCCGCTTCGTGGTCCTGCAGAACGACGACGTGGCGCTCCAGGACGGCGGCGACACCTACGTCAGCGGCTACAGCGCCGGCCGCCAGCGTGCCTGGCTGGAGCGCACGCTGAAGGCCGCGCGCCGCAACGAGGGCATCGACTGGATCGTGGTCTGCATGCACCAGGTGATGATCTCCAGCTCCGACGCCAACGGCGCCGACATCGGCATCCGCGAGCAGTGGGGCCCACTGTTCGACAAGTACGAGGTCGACCTGGTCGTCTGCGGCCACGAGCACGACTACGAGCGCTCCCACCCGGTCCGCGGCGTGGTCTCCGGCAGCCAGACCCTGACCCCCAACCCGGTGGCGACGGACACCAGCCACATCGACACGTCCAAGGGCACCGTGCACATGGTCCTCGGCGGCGGCGGCACCTCCAGCCCCAGCAACCAGAAGTTCTTCGCGGGCAGCAAGGCGAAGATCCTGATGGGCGTCGGAGCCGTGGGCGCGAACGGTAAGAAGACCCCGACGTACGTCTTCGAGGACGCACCCTGGATTGGCGTCCGCGACGAGCAGCACCCGTACGGCTTCGCCGCGTTCGACGTGGACCCGGGCACCTGCCCGGGCGGCGAGACGCGGATCCACGTGACGTACTACGTGGTGGGGCAGCCGGACGGGAAGATCGCGGCGTTGGAGACCTTCACGTTGAGCCGGCAGCGGAGCGACGGCTGAGGCGGCGTTAGCGCGCGATCAGCTCGATGTCGGGGCGGGCTTGGAAGGGTGTCAGGTCCGCCCACGGCATGTGCAGCAGTTCGAGCTTTTTGAGCTGGGGGAGCGTCGCGAGGACCGAGAGGTCGTGCTCGGGGACGGTGTCGAGGATGAGGTGGCGGAGCTTCGGGAGGGTGCGGAGCTCCGAGAGCTCGACCTCGGTGTCGCCGAGTTCGAGGACTTCGAGGTTCGGCAGGACGTGGATGCCGCTGTAGGGCATGTAGCTGAGGTGCAGCTCAACCAGGTGCGGCAGGGATGTCAGGGCATCGAAATCGATGCCGATGACGTTGTTGAGTGTGAGGCTGCGCAGACCGGGCCAGGCCGCGAGGTCATCGATCCGGATACCCGGGCAACCCGACAACTCCAGGCGGTCCAGCTGCGGTACTTCGGCGAGAGGTGCGAGTCCGCAGTCTGGAACGTCGGTGAAATGCAGGCCGCGGAGGGTGGGGAAGGCAGCCAGTTCGCGAGCGCCCAGATCGGCGATGCCGGAAAGTATGAGTTCGGCGTCGGGTGGGAGGAACTCCGGCTTGAGTCGACGGTCGCCGTCCAGGGTGATCGCGGTCAACTAAGACTCCGCAGGCCATCAAGTTCGGTCAGCGGTGTGAGGTCCATGGCGCGGCACGAGAAGATGTCCAACTCCTTCAGCGTCGGCAGGGTGGACAGGCGCGTGACGTCCATCGTGAGTGGGGCGCCCAACTCCAGTCTGGTGACGCCCGGGAAGCGGTCGAACTGAGGCAGTTGCAACACTTGGTAGTGCCACAGGCGGAGAGCCCGGACCTGCCGCCGCGAACGTCTCTTTCGTCGTGAAGAACTCAATGATGTGCTCACAGACGACCCCGACCAACTCGTCCAGCACCGCGACCCACGCGTCGCCGACAACCGGTGCGGTCCCGGGCGTCGCCGCACGCATCAGCTCGGCCAAGGCCTCGGGCTCGCCGTGCACCGCCAACACTGTGGCCATGGTGACTCGGCTGTCCGGCAGGCGCTCAACCAGAACCCCGACCCCGACGACCAGCGCGTCGACATCCTCCCGCGGGATCTCCAACCGCTGCGGCTTCGCCTTCCCCGGCAGCGTGAACCGCTGCCCCGACACCCGCTCCAAGATCGCGCGCGCGATGCGCTCCGCGTCCCCGACCTCGATCGTCTGCTGCCGGCGCTCCAGCCCGGGAACCCGCCGGGTCCGCACCCGCTTCTCCACCGACCCCGCGCCCGGCCGGGGCCCGGTCAGCGCCGCCTTGCCGACGATGCTCCCCGCCTTGCGCAGCCCGTTCTTGAGCGCCGCGATCTCGGCGCCGGTGAACACCATGAAGCCCCCCAAGCCGTAGCCCGAATACCTCAGGCTACTGACTTGGGGGGCTTCGCGGACGGCTTGGGCGACTACTTCCCGTTCTCGATCTGCACGCGCTCGATCACCTGCGGCTTGGCCGCCTCCTTGCCGGTCTCCTCGCTGAGGCCCTTCTTCACCGAGTCCAGGATCGCCAGGCCCTGGCCGACCAGGCCGGCGGCGATCTCGGACAGGCCGTCGGCGCCGTTCAGGACGTTGATGTTCGCGCCGTTCAGGCCGCCGGCGGCCTTCTCGACGATCAGCGGGAGCTGGTCGATGATCATGCGGTCCAGGGCCACGCGGTCGTAGCTGGCGGCGGCTTCGGCCTGGACGCGCATGCGCTCGGCCTCGGCGGCGGCGGTGATGCGGACCCGCTCGGCCTCGGCTTCGGCGGGCTTCACCACTTCGGCGACCAGTTCCTGCTGGCGCAGTTCGGCGTTGCGCTGGGCCAGTTCGGTCTGGGCCATCAGCACCTCCTGCTGGGCCTTGGCCTGGGACAGCGGGCCGGCCTGGGCCGCTATGGCCTGGGCCTGGTCGACTTCGGCCTTGTACTGGGCCTGCACGATCGCGGTGTGGCGGGCGTACTCCGCCTTGTTGCGCTCGGCCTCCTGCTGGGCCTCGACCGAGGCCTGGGTGGCCTGGGCCTGGGCGATCTGGGCCTGGCGCTGGATGGCGGCCTTGTGCGGGGCGGCCATGGCGTCGATGTAGCCGGTCTTCATGTCGTCGATCGACATGATCTGCAGCGAGTCCACGGTCAGGCCGATCTTGGCCATCTCCGACTTGGAGGTGTCCAGGACCTCCTCGGCCAGCTTCTGGCGCTCGGTGACGATCTCCTCGACCGTCATCGAGCCGATGATGGAGCGTAGGTGGCCGGCGAAGATGCGGGCGGTCAGCGTCGACATCTGGTTCTGGTCGGACAGGAAGCGCTGGCCGGCGTTGACGATGCTCTCGGTGTCGTTGCCGACCTTGAAGGCGATGACCGCGGTCACCGTCAGGGCGATGCCCTGCTTGGTCACGCAGGTCTCGGAGACCTCCGCCTCCTGCATGGACAGCGTCAGGAACCGGGTCTTGCGGAACACCGGGAGGATGAACTTGCCGTGGCCGGTGACGACCCGGAACGGGGCGCCGCCCTGCCCCCGGCGGCCGCCGGAGATGAGCATCGCCTGGTCAGGGGCGGGCACTCTGTAGCCGAACATGGTGGTCAGCCTTCTTCCCGTGAGCTGAGATGGATGTTCACAGCCTGTCCAGTTCGTCCAGCGGGTCCTCGGCGTCCGGGAAGGCGATCACGTCGACGGCGCGCGCCCCGCGGGACTCCACGACCAGGATCCGGGTGCCCTTCGCCAGCGGCTGCTCCGACCAGGCCAGGAACGCCTCGCTGCCGCCTCGCACCTTCACCACCGCCTCGCCGGGCCCCCGTTGGCCGCGAGTACCGACGTGCAATACGCCCACGCATCCGATCACCGCGTCGTCTGGCACTTTCCGCACGTTACACCCGTGCCCGCACCTGGACCACGCAACCCCTTCCCATCGAAGATCACGTCGCCTACGCTGCGGGCATGCCGCAGGTAGAGCCGGGCGTTTTGACCCGGAACCGGATAGCGACCTTCGTCTTCTTCGGGGTGCAGGGCTTCGCGTTCTCGCTGCTCACCTCGAAAGTGTCGGTCATCCAGAAGCAGCTGCACGTCTCCGACGGCACGCTGTCCATCCTGCTCGCCCTGGTCCCGATCCTGGCCGGGGTCGGCTCGGTGCTGGCCGGCCTGGCGATGCGCTGGACCACCTCGGCCGCCGTCCTGCGGATCGCCGAGCCGACCGTGATCGGCGTACTGGTGATAGTCCCGCATACGAGGAACCTCTACCAGGCGATGCCGATCCTGATGCTCTTCGGCCTGGCCGTCGGCGCCGCCGACGCCACGATGAACATGCAGGCCTGCGGACTGGAGCGGCGCTACGGCCGGTCGATCATCCTGGCGTTCTTCGGCGTCTGGGCGGCCGGCGCCATCGTCGGCTCGGCCTGGGGTGCCCTGGGCTCGGCCGCGGGCTGGCACCTGAGCCTGACCTACCTGGTCGCCGCCGTCGTCGGCGTCGCCGCGACCCTCTACGCCGGCCCGATGCTGCTGAAGAACCTGCGCGACGAGACCATCATCAAGGACGCCGACGGCAAGCTGCCGCACATCCCCTGGCGCCCGATGATCCTGCTCTGCGTGGTCATGACCCTCGCCTACATCGGCGAGTCCAGCGTCACCGCCGCCGGCAGCGATTACCTGACCAAGGGCCTGAAGTCCTCCGACACCTTCGGCGGCCTCGTCGTCGGCGCCTACACCGTGGGCCAGGTGCTCGGCCGGTTCCGCGGCGACCTGGCGATCCAGCGGTTCGGCAATGTGAAGGTGGTGCGCGCCGGTGCCGTGGTGTGCGCGGCCGGGTTCGCGATCGTGGTCGGCGCCTCGGGCCCCTACATGGCGCTCGCCGGCTTCCTCATCGCCGGCTTCGGCCTGTCCCCGCTGGTGCCGGTGGCGTTCACCGCCGCCTACGCGAACGACCCGACCGGGTCCGGCGTCGCCGTCGCACGCATCAACGTCTTCAACTACCTGGGCTTCCTGCTCGGCGCGCCACTGGTGACCGGCCTGTGGGGCGCGGGCGTCAGCCACCGGGAGGGCATGGCCGTCCCGATGGTGATGATCGCCGTCATCGTCCTGCTCGCCTACGCTTTCGACCCGAGGCGCGCGCCGGTGCACACCGGCGGACTCCAGACCCCGGCCGTGGGCGGCGCGGAAACGGTACCTACATTGGGGACGTGACCAAACGCGGCACGGTAATAGCGGGGTTAGTTCTCAGTTCTCTACTCGTCGCCGGATTGAGCGCCTGCGGCAGCGGCGGTCCCTCCGGGATCGCCAAGGCGCCGGTGGCGTACGGACAAGTCACGCAGGTCGTCGAGGCGCCGGCGAGCGTGACGCCGAAGTCGCAGATCACGGTGGACGCCACGGCCGCCGGCTCCATAGCGCAGCTGATGGTCTCCGACGGCCAGCACGTGAAGGCCGGCCAGACCCTCCTGCGGATCGACTCGCCGGACGCCCAGGCGCAGTTGGCCGCGGCCAAGGCGGCGGACGCGCAGGCCGCGTCCCAAGGCAAGAACTCCTCAGGCGGCACCAGTGTCCTGGACTTCTCCCAGTCGGAGTCCCAAGCCGACGCCAACGCCCAGAAGGCCTTCGACGCCGCGCAGGCGACAGCGAACCAGATCGCGGATCCGTCGATCAAGGCATCGATCCTGGAGCAGATCACCAGCGCGCGCACGCAATACGCCACAGCGTCCTCGGACGTACGGACCACTATCGCGAACTTCAACAACGGACTCGCCTCTGCGTCGGACGTCCTCGGTTCGCTCAGTGATGCGCAGCGGACGCAGACACAGGCCGCGGTCGCTATAGCCCAGAAGACAGTCGACTCCCTCACTATTAAGTCCTCTATATCCGGGGACGTCTCCCTGCGCAGCGGAGTAGGCGGGGCAACCGCTTCGGGAGTGGACGTCTCCTCACTGTTGTCGCAACTCGGCGGGAGCCTTGGTTCGCTGGCCGGCGCCGCAGGGGGCAGTCTCGGATCGGCCGCATCAGGGGGCAGCGGAGGCACCGGCTCAGGGGCCGACACGGTGATCTCGCAGGGCTCCCCTGTGGACTCCGGAGCGCCGCTGCTCGTCGTCACCGACTCCTCGACGCTGACCGTGACCGCCCAGATCGACGAGACCTCCATCCTCCAGGTCTCTCCGGGCATCACCGCGGACGTGCAGCTGGACGCCGTCCCCGACGGCGACTACCCGGCGACCGTCATCTCCATCGACAGCCAGGGCCAGGCCTCCAGCCGGGGCGGCGTCACCTACCGGGTCCGGCTCTCCCTCGGCGCGGGCACGCTCGGCGACGGCTCCGCGGCCCCGGTCCCGCGTCCCGGGATGAGCGCGGTCGCGGACCTCAAGGTGGCGAACAAACCGCACGTCCTCGCGGTGCCCTCGGCGGCGATCGTGCACGACGGCAACCAGGACACCGTGTGGCTGGTGACCTCGGGCGTCGCGCACCGGCACGTGGTCCGGCTCGGCGCGCAGGGCGACACCGCCGTGGAGGTCTCAGCGGGTCTGAACGCCGGGGACCTGATCGTGACCTCGGGGGCCGACAAGGTCCACGACGGGCAGAAGCTCTAGCGATGGCTGAAATAGAAGCCGTCGGGGTCACCCGCTCGTACCGCATGGAGGGCGTTTCTGTAGACGCCCTGCGCGGTGTCTCCCTGACCATCGAAGAGGGCGACTACGCGGCCATCATCGGCCCGTCCGGCTCCGGGAAGTCCACGCTGATGCACCTGCTCGGCTGCCTGGACCGGCCGACCTCGGGCACGCTCCTGGTCCGGGGTCGCGACGTCAGCTCCCTGGACGACAGCGAGCTCGCCGAACTCAGGAATCAGACGATCGGATTCGTCTTCCAGTCGTTCCAACTCCTGGCGCGTACTACGGCTCTGGAGAACGTCGCCCTGCCGCTCGTCTATAGGGGAGTACGCAGAGCCGAACGCAGAAGGCGCGCGGCAGAGGCGCTAGAGGCGGTGAACCTCGGGCATCGCGTCGGACACAAGCCGACGCAGATGTCCGGTGGAGAACAGCAGCGCGTCGCTATAGCGCGGGCGCTAGTAGGGGAGCCCGCGGTGCTTCTGGCGGACGAACCCACAGGGAACCTCGACACCGTCAACGGCGACGAGGTGATGGCGATCCTCGAACGGCTCAACAAGGAGCGCGGAGTCGCCGTCGTCCTGGTGACCCACGAGGCCGACATCGCGGCGCGCGCCCGGCGGATCATCCGCGTGCGGGACGGCCTCATCGAAGAAGCACCGGAGCTGCTGTGAGAGTCAGCGAATCCTTCCGCGTCGCCTTCGACGCGCTGCGCGCGAACCGCCTGCGCTCCCTGCTGACCATGCTCGGAGTAGTGATCGGCGTGGCCGCGGTGGTCGTGCTGGTCGCGATCGGCGGCGGCGCGAAGCAACTGGTCACCTCCGAGGTCGAGGGCCTGGGCTCGAACATCGTGTTCGTCGCGCCCGGCAAGTTCCAGCTCGGCACCACCCCGGCCATCTCCCGGCTCCAGCTCTCCGACGCCGACTACTTGAACCGGGTGCTCGGCCGGCCCGACGCCGTCGCCGTCTCCCTGGCCTCGGCCGAGAACCTGCGCGCCGGGACCAACACGTTCTACGCGACGGTGCAGGGGACCACGGCGAACGTCGTCGACGTCTTCGACCGGCCGGTCGCCGAGGGCCGCTACGTCTCCAAGGCCGACATCGCCACCGCGCGCCGGGTGATCGTCCTGGGCCCGGACGCCGCGAACGCGCTGTTCCCCGGCGCCGACCCGATCGGCCGGCAGGTGGACATGGGCGGTGTCGAGTTCCGGGTGATCGGGCTGTTCCAGGCCAAGGGCGGCGCCTTCGGCCTGAGCCCGGACACCGAGGTGCACATCCCGGTCACCGCCGCGCAGCGGCTGTTCGGCATGCAGACCATCTCCGGCTTCGCCACCAAGGCCGACAGCCCCGGCGACGTGGACTCCACCGGCGCCAAGATGGTCGCCGCGCTGAAGCAGAAGTACCGGGGCGACGAGTTCACCGCGGTGTCCCAGACCCAGATCCTGGGCACCATCGGCAAGATCCTCTCGCTGCTCACCCTGGTGCTCGCCGCGATCGCCGGCATCTCGCTGCTGGTCGGCGGGGTCGGGGTGTCCAACATCATGCTGGTCTCGGTGCGCGAGCGGACCAAGGAGATCGGGCTGCGCAAGGCGCTCGGCGCTCGCCAGCGCGACATCCTGGCGCAGTTCCTGCTGGAGGCCGTGATGCTGACGAGCATCGGCGGCGTCATCGGGATCGGGCTGGGGGTCGGCGCCTCCTTCATCCTGTCGTCCTTCACGCCGCTGCCCGCGGTCCTGGCGTGGTGGTCGATCGTGCTCGCGTTCGGGGTCTCGGCCGCGGTGGGGGTGTTCTTCGGCGTGATGCCCGCGCGACGGGCCGGAAAGCTCGATCCGGTGGTGGCTCTGCGGACCGAATAGGTGTCGGGTACATGTGATGTAGGCACAAGGAGCAGCGCTGGTATGCATACGCGGGTTACCTTCTCCTCATGACCGCCGCACCCACTCGCGACGAACTCCGCGACCACCTGCTGACGCACCGCATCGCGGGCGCCGTGGCCACGCCGCGTGAGGACAACCTCCGGAAGTACGCGATGTTCGCCGAGCGGGACCCCTATCACCTGTTCGGGCTGGAGCCCGAGCGCGTGTGGACGCAGGGGGACGTCGTGAAGCTGATGGCCGACCGCGCCGGGGTGTCGGCGGACCCGAAGTACCGGTCCGGGCAGGACCACATCGACGTCGACCTCACCCTCGACGCCCTGGACCGGTTCGCCGACCGGCTCGGGCAGGCGCGCGAGCTCCGCCAGCGCGTCCTGCTCGCCACCGGGCATCCCAGCACCCTGCTGGCCGTGCACCTGGCGTTCGCCGCCGGGCTGCGCGAGGCCGGGTGCGAGGTGATAGAGGCCGGCGCCGGGTGGTCGTATCAGGCCTCGGCGCAGGTCGGGCGCAAGCGCAGGTCGATCGCCTACTTCGGCGGGGTGGGGGTGACCGCCGAGGGCGGTTCCCTGGTGCACACGCACTCCGCGCGTCCCATCCGCGCCGCGCTGGCCTCGCTGGCCGGCGACGGCGAGCCGCTGCCGGACCTGGTGGTCGCCGACCACGGGTGGTGCGGCGGCGCGGGGCAGGCCGGGATCGACGCGATCGGGTTCGCCGACTCCAACGACCCGGCGCTGTTCGTCGGCGAGGCCGAGGGCGTGGTGCAGGTGGCGGTGCCGCTGGACGACGGGATCGCGCCGCGGCACTACACGCCGATGTCACGGTACGTACTCGCGC
Organism: Catenulispora sp. GAS73; assembly: GCF_041262085.1. Classification (NCBI taxonomy): domain Bacteria; kingdom Bacillati; phylum Actinomycetota; class Actinomycetes; order Catenulisporales; family Catenulisporaceae; genus Catenulispora; species Catenulispora sp. GAS73. The sequence continues at coordinate 60,865 of NZ_JBGCCM010000015.1, read as the reverse complement.
GGGCCGGGCTCGCCGGCGCGACGGGCTGGTACGGGGCGTAGCGCTGCGGTATCGCCGGCTCAGCGTATTGAGCAAGGCTGGGCTCGGGCTGTGCTCGGCGTGTGCTCGGGCTGTGCTCGCGCCCGCCGCGCCAGGGCGGAGCCGGCCGGCGCGTGTGCGGCGCGCCCCAGCGGGTAAGCGGGCGACCCCAGGTGTAACAGTCCGCAAATCACACGAATGCCGCATCCTCTTCCCCATATGTATCATCCACCCCTATCCTCATAACATGGCTTCTGAGATATCCGACATGCACGGGAGCGCTCGCACGGGCGGCGACGCCGCGCGGCTCTCCGAGGTCAAGTTCCTCACGGTCGCCGAAGTCGCCCAGGTCATGCGGGTGTCCAAGATGACCGTGTACCGCCTGGTACACAGCGGGGAACTGCCCGCGGTCCGCGTGGGCCGCTCCTTCCGGGTCCCCGAACAAGCCGTGCAGGAGTACCTGCGCGACGCCTACGTGGCGGAGACCCTTTAGCCTCCCGAAACCTTCCACCCGGCGGCTCGCGAGGGCGACCGGTCGCGGCTCGCCGCGGTCCGGCCGGACCCGGCGCCGACGGGCGTTTGGTGGCGGGGCCGGACGACCAGGTACTCTTGGCCAGTCGCGAATCCCGTCAGAAGTGAGCGAGGGCACCCGAGTGGGCTCAGTCATCAAGAAGCGCCGTAAGCGTATGGCCAAGAAGAAGCACCGCAAGCTGCTCAAGAAGACGCGTATCCAGCGTCGTAACAAGAAGAAGTAGCCGGCGCGTCGGGGGGTTGGCCGCGGCATGACCGGTGCGGGTCGGACTCGGACGGACGGCAGGACGTCCGGCAGCCGCCGCGTGCTCGTGATCGGTGCGGACGGCCGGCTGGGCCTGTCCGTCGTCGAAGCCCTGCGTGAGACCGGACGCGTCCGGTTCGTCGCCGGGGCCGACGGGGCCGACGCCTCCGGCTCCCCCGCGATCGCCCGCCTCATCGCGGACACGGACCCCGACACGGTGGTCCACCTGGGCCTGGAGCCCCGGCCCTCGCGTGCCGGCGGCCGGGCGGCGATGAAGGAACGCAACGTCATCGGGACCATGCAACTGCTGGCCGCCGCCTCCAAGGCGCCCGGGCTCAAGCGGCTGGTCGTCAAGTCCAGCGGCGCGGTCTACGGCTGCGCGCCCCGGGACCCGGCCCTGTTCGCCGAGGACACGCCCCCGCACCGGCCGCCGACGTCCGGCTACGGCAAGGACGTGGCGGAGGCCGAGGGGTACGTCCGCGGGTTCGCCAGGCGCCGCCCCGACGTGGCGGTGTCCGTGTTGCGCTTCGCGCCGTTCGCCGGTCCCGGCGTGGGCTCCCCGCTGCTGGACTACCTCACCCTGCCCGTGGTGCCCACGGTGCTGGGCTACGACCCGCGCCTGCAGTTCGTGCACATCGACGACGCGGTGCGGGCCCTGGTGCTGGCCACGCTGGGCGGCCACCCGGGCACCTACAACGTGGCCGGCGACGGCGCCATGCCGCTGTCCCAGATCACCCGCCGCCTGGGCCGCCCGACGTTCCCGGTGCTGTCCTTCGGCGCCGGCTTCTTCGGCAGCCTGATCCGCCGGGCCGGGATCGTCGACTTCACCCCCGACCAGGTGGCCATGGTGCGCTATGGCCGGGTCCTGGACACCGCGCGGGTGCGGGCCCGCCTGGGCTGGGAGCCGGGGCACACCACGGCCGAGGCGCTGCGGGCGCACGCCGAGGCGGTCGGGCTCAAGCCGATCGTGCCCGGCTGGACGAAGGGGTACTGAGGTGGCGGACGAAGCCCGAGTGGCGGACGGGACCGAAGCGGCGGAAGCGGCGGACGAGGCCACGGCGGCGGAGGAGACCGAGGCCGACGGCGAGACCAAAGCTGCGGACGAGACCGACGCCGACACCGACGCCAAGGCCGAGGACGAGGACGAGCCCGAGCGCGCCCCGCAGGCCGCTTCGCGCGGTGGCTGGGAGGACAAGGCCGCCGGCGCCCTGGCCTTCCTGCGCCGCCGGATCACCGGCGAGTACGAGGTCGACGAGTTCGGCTTCGACCCGGACCTCAATGACAACGTCCTGATGGGCGTCCTGCGCCCGCTCTACGACAAGTACTTCCGCGTCGAGGTCTCCGGCATCGAGAACGTCCCGGCCGAGGGCGGCGCCCTGATAGTGGCCAACCACTCCGGCACGGTCCCGGTGGACGCGCTGATGACGCAGGTGGCGCTCCTGGACCACCACCCGGCCGGCCGCCACCTGCGCATGCTGGCCGCCGACCTGGTCTTCACGCTGCCGTTCGTCGGCGAGCTGTCCCGCAAGATGGGCCACACCCTGGCCTGCAACCCCGACGCCGAGCGCCTGCTGCGCGGCGGCGAGGTCGTGGCGGTGTTCCCCGAGGGCTTCAAGGGCGTCGGCAAGCCCTTCTCCCAGCGCTACCGGCTCCAGCGCTTCGGCCGCGGCGGCTTCGTCTCCGCCGCGCTGCGCACCGGCGTCCCGATCATCCCGGTCTCCATCGTCGGCGCCGAGGAGATCTATCCCAAGATCGCCGACCTGAAGCCGCTGGCGCGCCTGATCGGGCTGCCGTACTTCCCGATCACCCCGACCTTCCCGCTGCTCGGCCCGCTCGGCCTGGTCCCGCTGCCCACGAAGTGGCACATCGCCTTCGGCGAGCCGATCCCCACCAGCGGCTACGACCCGGGCGCGGCCGACGACCCGATGCTCGTCTTCGACCTGACCGACCAGGTGCGGGAGACGATTCAGGACACGTTGTACCGGCTGCTTCTGCAGCGGCGGTCTGTGTTCTTCTAAATCGGCGTTCTTCTAAATCGGTGTCCACCCACCCCTCCGGCGCGGCGCGAAGGCTCTCTCAGAGAGCCTTCTGCGCCATTGCCCGAGTGCGGAATATGGCCATTCTCCGGCTATCCCGCCAATCCGTCGTCATCGGGGTTTTCGGCCCCCGCGTGTGAGCACAGCCACACCTCTTCCCTCCGCGTGTCCCTATCAGATGACGTGGTTTCCCCTCAGGGAAAAGCCGAGGATAGTCGGCGTCGCGCCTGCGGAGGGGGGAGTCCGGGGGGAGCTGCGGGCGCGGCCGGGGGGACACGGGGGATACGGGGACTCGGGATCCGTGGGGGATGCCGGGGGGGTACACGGGGTCACGGGGGCACAATTTGTGCTCGTCGGACGCGCCATTCCTCAGGCCGAGCTTTGCCTACGGGCCGGGCTCGGCTAGTTTGCGGGGAATGGCGCGCGACGAAGACGGCTGCAGGTTCTGGGATCTCCTCGACGCTATGGCAGCCGAGGAGATCCGGGCACGGACCGTCTACCAGGTGTTCCGGACCGGTGACTCGCTGACCGGCGAGGGGGAGGACACGCACCGCGTGTTCTTCATCCAGTCCGGGTGGGTTTCGGTGATCCAGCACAGCACCGTCGGAGCCACCCGGATCCTCGCGGTCCGCGGCCCCGGGGACGTGGTGGGGGAGCTGGCCAGCCTGTCCGAGCGGCCGCGCAGCGCCACCGTCAGAGCCCGCAGCACCGTCGAGGCGCGCGGGATGAGCGGGGAGGCCTTCATCGACCTCGCCGAGCGCACCCCCTCCATCGCCCGGGCGCTCTTCCGCGTCCTCGCAGACCGGCTCCACGACGCCGACCGGCATCGCACCCAGCTGCACGGCTCCGTGGCCCTCGGCGCGGTCGCCGACAAGCTCCTGGAGATCCACTCCTACGCCGGCAGCGGTCTGGACCGGCCGGTGTTCACCCAGGAGGAGATAGCTTGCTGGGCCGGCGTCAGCGTGCCGGCCCTCGCGCGCTCGCTGCGCACGCTCCGGGAAGCCGGCGTCATCCGCAGCGCCCGGCAGCGCATCATCGTGCTCGACGAAAAAGCGCTGGGCGTGGTCGCACAAAACGGTCGAGTCGCTGACTGATAACTATCCAGCAACGCTCAGCGGGCATCCGCGGCGACGTCCGCCTCTCATACCCCTCGGCCACAGTTCGCAGCGCGTACTTGTGACTTCGTGAAACGGCATGTGCGGGTCCTGGGAAGCCCGAGTTTGTCAGTGCCGACCGATAGCTTTATTTCCGAACGGATCCGTTTCCGCACTAGTGAAAACACGGGTGCGGAGATCTTGCGCATCGGAGTATCTTGCGATACATGTCGGGGGGCACGGAGGGTCGTCATCAAGGGCCTGTTCTCATGAATCCGTCGCTGGAACCGCGTAGTCGCGCTGGTAGGACGCCGCGCAGCTTCCACGGGCGGTATGCGCAACCGATCAGCCACCAACCACTTCCCCAAGCCGTCACCAATCTCCCCACCCACCGGTCGATCGTCGTCGTGGACGTGGTCTCGTTCACGCGGCCGGACAGGGACAACGTCGATCAGTTGGCTATTCGCGCCGCGCTTTACGACACGCTGCGCGACGCATTCGAGGATTCCGGAATCCCGTGGCGGCAGACCGTCCGGGAGGACCGCGGCGACGGCGTGCTCATCTTCGTCTCCGCCGAGGTCTCCAAGGTCCTGCTGCTCGGCCCGATGCCGGCGCGGCTGGCCGAGTTGCTGGAGCGCGGCAACACCGGGCGCAGCACGCGCCAGCGGTTCCGGCTGCGCGTGGCGGTGCACGCCGGAGAGGTGCACCACGACGCGCACGGCTACGCCGGGTACGACGTCAACCTGGCCTTCCGCCTGGTCGACGCCCGGCCGCTGCGCGAGGCGATGGAGCACAGCGCGGCGGCCGTGGGGCTGGTCGTGTCCGAGGGCGTGCACGACGGAGTGCTGCGCCACGGCTACGGCGGCCTGGACGCCGCGGCCTTCGAGCGGGTCCGGGTGCAGGTGAAGTCCGCCGACGTGCCCGGCTGGATCCAGTTGTTCGCCGGCGGTGCGGTGCTGCCGGTGCCGCGCCAGGTGGCGCGGTCGGTGCCGGGGATGGAGCCGGACGAGGAGAACGGGCTCGGGGACGGTCTCGGGAACGGGCTCGGGAACGGAGGCGGACTCGGGAGCGGGATCGGACGCGGCGATGAGGGACCGGTGGCGGTCCTGCTCGCCGACGAGGCCTCGCTGCTGGACGAGCTGGCCGGGCTCGGGGTGCGCACCGTGGTCCTGGTCGGCGGGGCGGCCGGACTGGCGGCGGGGCTTGCCCCGATAGTTCGACAGCCGATATATATCGACCATGAGTTCATCGAGTAGCCGGACGGAGCAGACGTTCCAGATCCTCACCGCGCTCGTCGACGGACCCCTGCACGGCTACGGGATCATCCAGGAAGTGGGCCGCTTGTCGGACGGCCGGACCAGGTTGCGCGTGGGCACGCTCTACGGCGCCCTGGACCGGCTGTCCGGCGAGGGCCTGCTGGTCCTGGACCGCGAGGAGACGGTCTCCGGGCGCCTGCGGCGCTACTACCGCCTCACCGACGCCGGTGCGCAGGTGCTCGCCGAGGACGCGGAGCGGATCGCCCGGCAGGCTGCGGTGGCGCTCGAACGGCTGAAGAAGCGGGGGGCGCCCCGTGCGTCCCTGGGAGGGACGGCATGAGCGGCGAGCAGGAAGACCAGAGCGAACACGGCGAAGGGCTGGAGCGGCGCTATAGAAGGCTTCTGTGCATACTGCCGAAGCGCTATAGGGAGGCGCGCGCAGAGGAACTCCTCAGCGTGCTGATGGAGACCTCCGCGCAGGGGCGCCGGTGGCCGGAGGTCCGGGAGACGTTGAGCCTGGCGCGGCTCGGCATGCGGGTCCGAATGGGAGGCGAGTCGGGCGGGGTCCTCGTGGACACCCGGGCCGGCGCGATGGCGCGAGCCGTGGGGATCGCCGGGAGCATGCTGCTGGCGTTCATCGGCGCCATCTCGCTGGCCCAGCTGATGGGGAACCTGATGCGGCCCCCCGGCCTGGTGGTCTGGACGTATTGGCACCCCTTCGCATGGAAGATCGCTGACGGGCACCCCTACAACCTCGCCCTGGAAAGAACCATCTGGCGCTCGGCGGTCCCGGCGGGCTGGCTGCTCGTCCTGGCGCTGCTCGCCCTCGGCTGGTGGCAGGTGGCCCGGGTTTCGGCTCTCGCGCTGTTCCTGGTGTCGGCCTACCTGACCGTCGACACTGTGACGATCCTGCGCGAGGAGACGGTGCTGGCCGGCGTCGTTACCGCCGCGCTGTTCGCGGTCCGCGGCGTCCACGCCAGGCCGGCGCGGTTGGCGGGTTCCGTCGCCTTCGCGGCCGTGCTCGGCAGCGCCTACTGGGCGTTCAAGCTGCATTCCGGACCTGAGCTCAAGGCCGTCATGGCACTACAGGCCTGGGGCGCCACCGACGACACCCACGCGCTGGCCATGGCCGCGGCTGCGGTGGTCGCCGTGGGCGTCGTGGCCCGCCGCTCGGTGGTGTGGCCGGTGGCGCTCGCGGTGGTCGCGGTCGCGGCGCTCGGACCGGTTCTGGTGCGGGCCGCGGTGCACCCGGACTACGAAGGCTCCAACCTGGTGCCGTTGTCGTTCCTCGCCGCCGCGCTGGTCCTGGTCGCGGGTGTGGCCGTGGTCAGGGATCGGCTCGCCGCGCGGCGCGGGCGGCCGCCGGTTCCGATCGGCTGACCGTCGCGGAAGAACGGGGGGCCGGAGGGGCCGGGTGCGATGCGCGCCCGGCCCCTCCGGCACAGTCCTCGCCGAACCCCCGAAATCAATCGTCTAGTTCGGGTTCGGGTCCGTGTTCGGCGGCCCGCCGGTCGTCGGCCCGGTGGCCGGTGCCGTGTTCCCGAGCGTGATCCCGATCGGCGGGAGCCCGCTGATCAGCGGCGGCACCGTGACCGTGGTGTCGGTGGAGCCGATCGGGACCTGCAGGTGCACGCTTGACGGGTCGCTGGACGGGGTGCCGCTCGGCGCGGTGGTGGGGCCGCCGGGGTCGGTGCCGGTCGGGCCGCCGGAGCTCGGGGTGTGCGGGCCCGGCGCGGCGTGCGAGGACGACGGCGTGCCGGTCGGCGTCGGGGTGGCCGGCAGGCTCCCGCGGCGCGAGGTGGTGTCCGCGCTGGTCGGGTGCTGCTCGGCCGCGCGCTGCTTGTCCAGGTTCGCCTTCGCGACCGCCAGCCGGGAGTGCAGCCCGTCCATCAGCGCCACCAGGCGGCGCGCCTCGTCCTGGGTGTCCGGGGCCAGCAGGGTCTCCAGGTCCTGGACCTGCGGCTCGTAGGTGTCCAGGAAGCTCTGCAGGTTGGCCAGCGCCTCGGCGTTGCCGGACTCGGCCAGCGGCGCGAGCAGTTGGCCGGCGCTGTCCACGTCCTTGTACAGGTTGTCCGTGGTCTCGGCGATGAGCTTGCTGGTGTCGGAGCCGTCCACGTTCGAGTCGTGCCGACCCAGCAGCTTGTGGATCTCCTCCAGGCGGGTCTTGGCCTGCCCGAGGTACTGCTCGCCGCGCTCCAGGTCGGACCCGGAGACCGAGACCCGCATGTTCTCCAGGCTGCGCTTGACGCCGTAGAGCGGGTCGCCCGGCAGCGCGCTGGACGCCGCCCATGCCACCCCGCCGAGGCCCCCGGACAGCACACCGACCGCGACCCCGCCGCCGATCAGCCGCCGCCGCCACGGCCCCCGGCCCCGGGCCAGCACGTCGCCGTCGCCCGGACCGCCGTCCACGTCCGCGTTGAACAGCACCAGGAAGTCACGGTGCAGACGGGCTCCGAGCTGCTCCCGGAACTCCGGCCGCGGCGTCGGGGCGTGGAACCGGCCCTCGTCGATGACGCTCTCGACCACCCGCAGCATCGCCGTGAGCTCCGGGTCGCCCTTCTGCGGCGGGATCAACGTGGCGACACCCGAGCCGCCGTCCCGCGAGCCGTCGAGGCCGTCGAGCAGCCTGGCGAACTGCTCGGCCCGCTGGCGCTCGCCGAATGCTGCGGCCATGTGTCTTCCTTCCTGTCCCGTACGCAGGGAAGCCCCACCCGTCGCCCACCGCCGCCCAGCCGTCAGGTGACGATGCTCGCCGCAGTGTTAGACACCGACAGACGACAAAGGTTGTGCCCCCGGCTTCCACCGGCATGTCTTTCGGCCCCTCATTCACCCTTCAGGGTGAGTTGTTGGACCGCTACCGGGAAAACGACGGTCCCAGTTTGGGGGTTACGGCGTGTCCCGCATACGGGTGGTCCGCGTTTAGGAGTATTAGAGGCTCTAGAGGGCTTCTGCCGGCAGCAATCGCGCAAGCGTACGAACAGCGCGGTACTGGAGCGTCTTGATCGCGCCCTCGTTTTTCCCCATGATGTCGGCCGTTTCCGCCACCGACAGCCCCTGCAGGAAACGCAGCGTGACGCACTCGCGCTGCTGGTCGTTGAGCCGGTGGACGGCGTCCAGCAGAGCCTCGTTCGACAGGTGCTCCAGGACCGAGTCCTCCGGGGACGCCTCGACCTCGTTGGAGTCGAGCATCTCGCCGGTGGAGACCTCCATGCGGTGCCGGCTGGACTTGAAGTGGTCGGCGACCAGGTTGCGGGCGATGGTCACCAGCCAGGCCCCGAAGTCCCGGCCCTGCCAGCTGAAGGTGGTGATGCGGCGCAGCGCGCGGACGAAGGTCTCGCTGGTCAGGTCTTCGGCCAGGGCCCGGGTGGAGACGCGGTAGTAGATGTACCGGAAGACGGTGTCGCAGTAGATGCGGTAGAGCTCGCCGAAGGCGTCGGCGCTGCCCTCCTGCGCCTGGTGGACCAGGTGCACCATGGCCTCGGACTCGCCGTCGCCGGCGACCGGGCCGCCGGGGCGGTCCGCGGCGCCGGAACCGGATCCGCCGCCGTGGCGGGCTCCGCCGGCGCGGGTGCCGGCCGCGTGCGCGCCGCGCCCGCCGCCGCCCTCTCCGGCCACGACCCGGATCGCCTCGCGCAGCATGAGCAGGCCGCGCTCCTGGCGGTCCAGCAGGGGTGCCGGCACCGGCATCGGCACATGCGTGGACAGCACCTGCGTGGACAGCGCGCCGGTGCCGGCGAACGGGTCGCTCCCCACCTTGGCGCTGTAGCCGTTGAGTCCGAAGTTGTCCCGGTACACGTGTCTCCCGTGGCTCGGTTCTTTAGCGGGCCTGGTTCGCTCTTTGAGAAGCCTCTTAGTAGCAGAGTGTTCCGCCTCGATCACCGATCGTAGGGTTCACCATCGTACGTAATGAGGGTGGACCCGTGCGGGTGATTCCGGCTATTACACCCACAGGAAACACCCTCCTGTACAGGAAGTCCGGTTTAGGTCCGCTCACTGGACCACGTGTGTCCGCAGGACTTTAGAGGACTTCGAGGGGTCCCGTGCAAGGGTTGCGCAGGGGACCTTCGGGAGGTCGGAGCCTGTGCCCCATCAATAGACGGACAGTGACGAGCCGTCGCTCTCAGTCGCGGTCGCCCGACCAGTGTGCCGCAGCCGCGGCCGCTCCGGCGGCAACCGCGCCGACCGCCGCGGCGGCGCCGGCGACCGGCACCTTCCGGGTGTGGCGCGTCGTCCGGTAGTCGACTATCGCCCAGTCGTACTGCCGCGCGTGTCGCCGCAGGGCGCGGTCCGGGTTCACGGCGACCGGGTGCCCGACCAGCGACAGGAGCGGCAGATCGTTCGCGGAGTCGCTGTAGGCGTAGCTGTGCGCCAGGTCCAGGCCGCGCTCACGGGCCAGCCTGGAGACCTCGTGGGCCTTGTCGGGACCGTGCAGCAGCGCGCCGGCGATGCGGCCGGTGTAGCGGCCGTCCACGGACTCCGGCCGGGTCCCCAGCGCGCCGGTCAGCCCGAGCCTGCGGGCGATCACCTGGGCCAGCTCGATCGGCGCGGCCGTGACCAGCCACACCTCTTTGCCGTTGAGCAGGTGCGCCTCGCTCAGGGCGCGGGTGCCGGGCCAGATCTTGTCCGAGAGGTAGTCGTCGAACACCGCCTCGCAGATCTTCTCCATCCGGGCCACCTCGTGGCCCTTGACGAAATCCAGCGCGTGCTCCTGCACGTCGTCGAGCAGCCCGGACTGTTCACCGAAGACCCGGAAACGGACTTGGCGCAGGGCGTGGCCGGCGATCTCGCGCTTGCTCACCATGCCGTGCGCGGTCAGACCGCGGGCGAGATGGAAGAGGGAGGCGCCCTGGACCAGTGTGTTGTCCAGGTCGAAGAACGCCGCGGAGTGCACAGTGCGCCCAGCAGTCTCGGTGCCCATGGGGCCAAGCCTAAGCCCCCTGCGTGACCGTCAGGTGTCGTGTGCGTGTTCTCCGTAGGCTTTTGCCGTGATAAGACTCCGCAAGCGCTCCGGCAGCGCCCCCGTGACCGTGACCCTCGTCGGCAAACCCGGTTGTCATCTGTGTGACGACGCGCGCGCGACCGTCGAGGCGGTGGCCGCCGAGACCGGGGCGGCCGTCGAGGAACTGGACATCACCGCCGAGGACTTCGACCCGGCTCTGAAAGCGGAGTACTGGGAACAGATCCCCGTCACTTTGGTGAACGGGAAGCGGCACGACTTCTGGCGGGTCGACGCGGACCGCCTCCGCAAGGCGATCGCCCAGGCCGCCAGGGGCTGACGCGGGGCCGCGCGAGCCCGGAGGAAACCTCTGGAGCAGAGTGATCCACGGCACTCCGTGCCCGGTTTGGTAACTATTCGGCCTTCAGTTGTGCCGACAATTGGGACATCTGGCCATCTGGTGACTGCCGAGACTTTGTGCGTGCGTTCACAAACGCCTATCGTGCATGAAGAGAGGAACAAGCGCGCAAGCGCGGCGCGGACGCCTCTCGGGCCAGCGTGGCCCGGGCACCCGCCACGGGGCCCGAGGCTTGCGGTGGTGTGAGCTCCACCACGGGGAACACTGATCCACAGCACGACGGCAACGCCGAGCGCGAGCGCGATGAGGAGCAGCGTGGCCAGCACGAGCAACAACGCGTCGGGCGGCACCGGTTCGGACTCCCGTTCCGGCAACGGAGCCTCGCTGCGCTCGCACCGGCAGGGCATCCCGGAGGCCACGGTCGCGCGACTCCCGGTCTACCTGCGAGCCCTGATAAGCATGCAGGAGCGGGGGATCATCACGGTCTCCAGCGAGGAGCTCGCGGTCTCGGCGGGGGTCAACTCCGCCAAGCTCCGCAAGGACTTCTCCTACCTCGGTTCCTACGGCACCCGCGGCGTCGGGTACGAGGTGTCCTTCCTCGTCTACCAGATCTCCCGCGAACTCGGCCTGACCCAGGACTGGGCCGTGGCCATCATCGGCATCGGCAACCTGGGCCACGCCCTGGCCAACTACGGGGGGTTCGCCTCCCGCGGCTTCCGGGTGGCGGCCCTGTTCGACGCGGACCCCGCCCTCACCGGCTCGGTGGTGGCCGGGGTGCGTGTCCGGCATACGGACGAACTGGAATCGGCGATCCGCGGCCTCGGAATCTCGATCTTCGTGATCTCCACGCCCGCCCCCGCCGCCCAGGCCGTCGCCGACCGTCTGGTCGCGGCCGGGATCACCTCGATCCTGAACTTCGCCCCGGTGGTCCTGAACGTGCCTGAGGGGGTGGACGTGCGCAAGGTGGACCTGTCCATCGAGCTGCAGATCCTCGCCTTCCATGAGCAGCGCAAGGGCGGGCACGCGCTGCCGCAGGCCGGCGAGGAGCCGGCGGCCTCCGACGGCGGCGGGAAGACCGCCGGCGGACCGGCCGCGAGCGCCCCGCCCGACCGTTCGACCCTCGACCCTTCCTTGATCGACACCGGGATCCCCTCGTGAGCCTTCTAGCGGTAGGACTGTCCCACCGGTCCGCACCCCACGCGCTCCTGGAGCGCGCGGCCCTGAGCACCGAGCGCACCGGCAAACTCCTGGCCGACCTCGCCGCGTCCCCGAACGTGCACGAGGCCGCGGCCCTGGCCACCTGCAACCGCATCGAGGTCTACGCCGGCGTCGACAAGTTCCACGCCGCGGTGACCGAGATCACCGAGCTGCTCTGCTCGCACACCGGCGTCGAGCCCGGCGAGCTGACCCAGCACCTGTACGTGCACTACGACAACCGCGCGGTGCAGCACATGTTCACCGTCGCCTGCGGCCTGGACTCGATGGTGGTCGGCGAGCCGCAGATCCTCGGCCAGATCCGCACCGCGCTGGCCACCGCCCAGGACCACGGCACCGCCGGGCGCGCGCTGAACGACGCGATGCAGCAGGCGCTGCGGGTCGGCAAGCGCGCGCACAGCGAGACCGGCCTGGACCGGGCCGGGCAGTCGGTGGTGTCGGTCGCGCTGGACGCCGCCTATCGGGCGCTGGACGTCGACGGCCCGAACGACCTGCGGGTGCTGATCGTCGGCGCCGGTTCGATGGCGGCGCTGGCCGCCGCGTCACTGAATCGCGCCGGGGTTCGTCATATGGTCGTGGCGAATCGGACCGAGGAGCGTGCCGAGCATCTGGCGGCGCAGTACGGCGGCGTCGCGGTGCCGATGGCCGAGATCGTGCCCGCGCTCGGCGAGTCCGACCTGGTGGTCGCCTGCACCGGCGCGCCCGGGCACGTGATCACCGGCGAGATGCTGAACCGCGCCGCGCACGGTCACCCGGTGGCGCTGGTCGACCTGGCGCTGCCGCGCGACGTCGACCCGGCGGTGCGCGAGCTGGCCGGGGTGCACGTCGTGGACCTGGAGCGGGTCGCCGAGGACGGCAGCGCGCAGGCCGCGGGCGCCGCGCAGGAGATAGCCGCGGTCCGCGACCTGGTGCTCGACGAGGTCGAGGCGTACGCCGCCGCGCAGCGCGGCCAGGCTGTGGCGCCGACCGTCGCGGCGCTGCGCGTGATGGCCGCCGACGTGGTCCGCGCCGAACTGGAGCGGCTTCGCGGCAAGACCCCGGGACTGAGCGACAAGGACCGCGCCGAGGTCGAGCGGACCGTGCGGCGCGTGGTCGACAAACTTCTTCACGTGCCGACGGTGCGCGTGAAACAACTCGCCGGCGCGCCCGGCGGGTCCTCCTACGCCGAGGCGCTGCGTGAGCTCTTCGGCCTCGATCCGGCCTCGGTGGAGGCCGTCAGCGCGGCGAACGCCGCGGGCACGACGAATGAGGTGTCAGCATGAGCGGGACTCCGGCGGACCAAGGATCGCCAGCGCCCGGTCCCGGCGGGGCGTTACGGCTGGGCACACGCGCCAGCGCCCTGGCCCTGGCCCAGTCCGGGACGGTCGCCGAGGCGTTGACCGCGGCCACCGGGCGCCCCGTGGAGCTGGTCCACGTCACCACCTACGGGGACACCTCGCGCGAGGCCCTGTCCGTGATCGGCGGGACCGGCGTGTTCGTCAACGCCCTGCGGGAGGCGCTGTACGCCGGCGAGATCGACTTCGCGGTGCACTCGCTCAAGGACCTGCCGACCGCGGCGCCCGAGGGCCTGCACCTGGCGGCGGTGACCGAGCGCGCGGCGGTGAACGACGCGCTGGTAGCCCGGGACGGCCTGAAGCTGGCCGACCTGCCGGCCGGGGCGAGGGTCGGGACCGGCGCCGCGCGCCGGATGGCGCTGCTGAAGATGATCCGGCCGGATCTGGAGGTCGTGCCGATCCGCGGCAACGTGGACACCCGCGTGAAGAACGTGAGCTCCGGCACCCTGGACGCGGTCGTGGTGGCGCTGGCCGGATTGCAGCGGCTGGGCCGCGCCGAGGAGGCCACCGAGGTCTTCGGACCGGACGTGATTCTGCCCTCGCCGGGGCAGGGCGCGCTGGCCGTGGAGTGCGCGGACGACGAGCTGGCCGGGGTGCTGGCGGTGCTGGACGCGCCGCTCACCCGGGCCGCGGTGGTCGCCGAGCGCACGATGCTGGCGGTGCTGGAGGCCGGGTGCTCGGCTCCGGTGGGCGGCCACGCGGTCGTCACCGATGACAACGTTTTGTCGTTGACCGGCCTGGTTGCTACCGTCAGCGGGTCCCGCGGCCTGCGGCTTTCCGACAGCGGATCGGTTTCCGAGCCGGAGGCCCTGGGACGGCGGGTGGCCGAGGCGCTGCTCGCCGAGGGCGCGGCCGAGCTGATGGAGGCCGGCGCGTGACGGAGATGGTGAAGGTCCTCGAAGTCCTGGAGGGCGCCGGAGGCGGCGTCCTGGGGGTTTCCTCGCAAGATGACAAGACGGACGGTGGGGGTGAGGCAGGCATGGTGACGACTACTCAGCGAGGTTCGGCCTCTGCGCTCGATACCTGTGCGACGACGGCGTTGCTGGCCTTCGTCGGCGCCGGCCCCGGTGACCCGGAGCTGCTGACCCTGCGCGCGGTGACGCTGCTGCAGGGCGCTGACGTGATCGCCGCCGAGGCCGGGCTGCTGGCGCGGCTGGCCACCCACCTGAACCCGGACGCCACGCTGGTGCCGGTGGTGGAGAGCGAGCGCGGCGAGCTGGGCGAACTCGGGGACGCGACGGTGTCGCTGACCCCGGCCTCGCGGATGAAGAACCTGCTGGCCGAGGTCGCCGCCGGCCGCCGGGTGGTGCGCCTGACCTCCGGCGACCCGGGCCTGTCCGGCGTGGTCGCGGCCGAGGCCGCGCTGTGCGCCAAGGCCGGCGTGGTCTACGAGATCGTGCCCGGCGTCGCGGTCTCCACCGCGGTGCCGCTGTACGCCGGCATCCCGCTGGGCCGTTCCTCGGGCCAGGGCGGCATCCGGATCCGCTCGCTGGCCGACGTCGCCGACTCGGCCGGCAAGCCCGGCGCCGGACCGCTCGGCGCGCACGAGACCCTGGTGATGGTGGGCCCGGCGCACCTGCTGGAGGCGGCCGCGGCCGCGCTGCAGGCGACCGGTCTGGCCAAGGCGACCACCCCGGTCGCGGTGACCGCCGACGGCTCGATGACCACCCAGCGCACGGTGAGCTCCACCCTGGCCCGGGTCGCGATCGAGGCCTCGGCGCTGATCGCCGCGGGCGGCGAGGTGGTCGTGGTGGTCGGCGCCGCCGTCGCCGACCGGGCCGCGCTGTCCTGGTACGAGACCAAGCCGCTGTTCGGCTGGAAGGTCCTGGTGCCGCGGACCAAGGAGCAGGCCGAGGGCCTGTCCAACCGGCTGCGCACCTACGGCGCGGTCTCGCACGAGGTGCCGACCATCGCCGTGGAGCCGCCGCGCACCCCGCAGCAGATGGAGCGGGCCGTCAAGGGCCTGGTGACCGGCCGCTACGAGTGGGTCGCGTTCACGTCGCAGAACGCTGTGAAGGCGATCCGCGAGAAGTTCGAGGAGTACGGCCTGGACGCCCGGGCGTTCGCCGGGATAAAGGTCGCGGCGGTCGGCGCGCAGACGGCGCAGGCCCTGGTGGCCTTCGGCGTGCAGCCGGACCTGGTGCCCTCCGGCGACCAGTCGGCGGCCGGGCTGCTGGAGGACTTCCCGGCCTACGACCCGGTCTTCGACCCGATCGAGCGGGTCTTCCTGCCGCGGGCCGACATCGCCACCGACACGCTCATCGCCGGCCTGATCGAGCTGGGCTGGGAGGTCGACGACGTGACCGCCTACCGCACCGTGCGCGCCGCGCCGCCGCCGGCCGAGGTCCGGGAGGCGATCAAGGGCGGCGGCTTCGACGCGGTCCTGTTCACCTCCTCCTCCACGGTCCGCAACCTGGTCGGGATCGCCGGCAAGCCGCACGCGGCCACCGTGATCGCGTGCATCGGCCCGCAGACCGCGAAGACCGCCGAGGAGCACGGTCTGCGCGTGGACGTCATGGCGCCCTCGGCGTCGGTGACCGCGCTGGCCGACGCGCTGGCCGCCTTCGGCGAGACCCGCCGGGTCTCGGCGCTGACCGCCGGCGAGCCGCTGTACCGGCCCTCCGAGCGCAGGCCGGGCGGACGGCGGCGCTCCGCGCGCTGAGGCGCGCCGCGGCGATGAGTTGCGTCCGTGGGGCGGAAGTGGTCAGGTAGTCGCTATGAGCAGTGGCTTCGCGGACGACGTCTATTTGCCGCAGCCGGATCCGGACGCCCAGGATCCGCTGGAGCAGCTGGACGGCTCCGACACGTTGATCCCGGGCCCTGACGATCTGGACACCGGCTACTCCCCGCCGGAGCGGCCGATGGCGCTGCGCGACCCGGAGACCATGGACGAGCGCCTGGCCGAGGAGAATCCCGACGTCGAGGACCTGCCGGAGGACTGGGACGGCCTCGGTGACTACGCCGGCGGCGACGGCGAGCTGCTGGGCGACCAGGTCGGCGGCCGCCGGTCCGGTCGGCTGGTGGCGCCGGACGAGGGCGCGCACTCCGGGGGCAACGCCGATCTGTCGGCGCAGGACGTCGGGATCGACGGCGGTGCGGCCTCGGCCGAGGAGGCCGCGATGCACCTGGTCGACGACGAGGAACTGGACGAGGAGTTCGACGACGCCGTCGACTGAGCTGTGTCGTCCGCGCGCGAGCCGAGCTGAACAGTGCCGGAACACACAACTGGTTTCGGCCCGCCGGATCCGGCTCCGCTGTACGAATTCCGCCGACGGGGACCCGATCTTCCACCGAGCCGTGGCGTCCGCCACACCGCCTACTACAGAGCACGTAGGCACGTCTCGCTCGGGATTGACCGCGAGTACCCTCAAATGTATGAGCTTCCCGCTGGACCGCCCGCGCCGCCTGCGCACCACCCCCGCCATGCGCCGCCTCGCCGCCGAGACCCGTCTGCACCCGGCTGACTTCATCCTCCCGGTGTTCGTCAAGGAGACGGTCAGCGAGCCGACGCCGATCGCGTCGATGCCCGGCGTCCTGCAGCACACCCTGGCCTCGGTGCGGAAGGCGGCGGCGGAGGCGGTCGCCGAGGGGCTCGGCGGCATCATGATCTACGCGATCCCGGCCGAGAAGGACGCGCGCGGCACGCTCGGCACCGATCCGCACGGGATCCTGCAGCGGGCGATCTCCGAAGTCCGCGACGAGGTCGGCGACAGCATCGTGACGATGTCGGACCTGTGCCTGGACGAATTCACCGATCACGGACATTGTGGCGTCCTGCGGGAAGACGGCACCGTCGACAATGACGCCACGTTGGAACGCTATGCGGAAATGGCGGTCCGGCAGGCGGAAGCCGGCGTCCACATGGTCGGCCCGAGCGGGATGATGGACGGACAGATCGGCGTCGTCCGCCGCGCATTGGACGAATCGGGCTTCCAGGACACCGGGATACTCGCCTATTCCGCGAAATACGCCAGCGCTTTCTACGGCCCCTTCCGCGACGCCGTGGAGTCCAGCCTCAAGGGCGACCGCCGCACTTATCAGCAGGATCCGGCCAATGCCCGCGAATCCCTGCGCGAAGTCCGCCTCGATGTCGAGGAAGGCGCGGACATGGTCATGGTGAAGCCCGCTATGTCCTATCTCGACATCGTCCGCCAGGTCGCGGACGCGGTCGAGGTGCCGGTGGCCGCCTACCAGGTCTCCGGCGAGTACTCGATGGTCGAGGCCGCGGCCGCCAACGGCTGGCTGGACCGGGAGCGGACGATCCTGGAGACCTTGACCTCCGTGCGCCGGGCCGGGGCCACGTCGGTGCTCACCTACTGGGCGGTGGAAGCAGCGCGAATGCTTTAGGGACAAGTGTCCCGCCTCGGGACATCCCCTCCTTCGAACCCCCTCATCCCTTGCCGGACCCTTGCCGGGCCCCGAGTGCGGGATGCGGGGGTTCGTCTGGTCTCGGGAGGGGGTTCCGCACAGTGGTAATACCTGGATATCGACGGCGCCGACGAGGCTGCCGGTTCACCTGCGGCAACAGGCGGAGGATCTTGGAATTTCAAGATCGACGGCAGTTGTGAGTCGATCTTGTTAAATTCCCGCGGCAGGCATACGTAGCAGGTCCGTAGGTCATTTGACATCGATTTTGTTGCCGATCCGTGATCGCTTTTCCCTCTTTGTTGGGCCACTGTATGCAGGAGTGGTCGTGAGCCACCCTCGGCGCCACTGCCTGTCTTTCGCCGTGCTGTCGGCTGCGCTCACAACCGCGACCGGCCCGGATCCACACACCGAGCCGGCTCCGTCGAAGGGGAGGGCTCTTGATGGCCGTCAGAAATACACGAAAAGTCTTGGCGATGGCGGGTGTCATCGCCGTGCTCGCGTCCGCCGCCGCTTGCGGAAGCTCGAAGAAGAGCACCAGCAACAACGGCGCGACGAACCCGGTCACCACGGCGACCAGCTCCAGCGCGCCGATCAAGCCCGGCGGCGTCGCGCACATCGCCGAGTGGGCTCCGGGGACGAGCCCGGACGCCATCTGGCCGTTCATGACCAGCGACCAGCTGAGCACCTCGAACGCCGGTCAGTTCCAGTACTTCTTCTACCGCCCGCTGTACTTCGTCGGTCTGAACGACAAGCTGGCCGTGAACTACGACATGGGCCCGGCCTCGCAGCCGACCTGGAGCTCGGACGGCCTGACCATCACCGTCCCCCTGAAGTCGACGTGGGGCTGGAGCAACGGCGAGAAGCTCACCGGCCAGGACGTGCAGTTCTGGCTGAACATGCTGAAGGCCGAGGAGAAGCAGTCGGGCTACTACAGCCCGCCGAACGCCGCGGCCCAGGTGAACTACCTGCCGGACAACATCAAGTCCACGCAGGTCACCGACTCCAGCATCAGCATCACGTTCGACCAGCAGTACAACCAGAACTACATCGTCGGCAACGCCCTGCAGACGGTCACGCCGATGCCGCTGGCCTGGGACGTGACCGACGGCAAGGGCACCAAGGGCAAGTGCTCGACGGACACTTTGACCTCTCCGACGCTGCAGGCCGACTGCGACGCGGTCTTCAAGTACCTGAACACGGCCGGCAAGGACGTCAAGACCTTCGCGTCTAACCCGCTGTGGAAGATCGTCGACGGCCCGTGGGTCCTGAAGGACTTCAACGCCACCTCCGGCGCGTTCTCCATCGTGCCGAACACCAAGTTCACCGGTGAGCACAAGCCGTACCTGGACGAGGTCGACTTCGAGGCCTTCCAGAGCCCGGACGCGGAGTGGACGGTCCTGAAGGCCGGTTCCACCGCGCCGAACGCGCTGCAGATCGGCGTCTACCCGAACGCCGACACCCCGCAGTACAACGGGGACAACCTGCAGGCGGGCAACCCGCTGGCCTCGGCCGGGTACAACGTCGAGAAGGGCGCGCTGCTCGACTCGATCGGCTACTACCAGGTCAACTTCGGCTCGAAGAACCACGGGAACCTGTTCAAGCAGGCCTACTTCACCAAGGCGCTGCAGGACGAGATGGACCAGCAGGGCGCCATCAAGGGCCCGTACAAGGGCTGGGGCTACCCGACCACCGGCGTGGTGCCGGGGTACCCGGACGGCAACACCCTGTCCCCGGCCGCCAAGGCCGCCGCGGCCAAGTACGACCCGGCCGAGGCCAAGTCGATCATGACCGCGCACGGCTGGGACCTGTCGACCACCCCGGCGACCTGCAAGAGCCCGGGTACCGGTGACAACCAGTGCGGTGCGGGCATCAACGCCGGCGACAAGGCCGAGTTCACCCTTGAGTACCCGTCGGCCCACCCGGCCCTGGACACCGTGCTCGCGGCCTACAAGCAGGCGGCCGCCGGTGCCGGTATCTCCGTCAACGTGGTCACCAAGACCCAGAACACCCTCGGCGGCGAGCTGACCGCGTGCTCCGCGAGCACCCCGGCCGGCTGCCAGTGGGACGCGATCCTGTACGGCGGCTGGGTGTTCTCGCTGCAGCCGACCACCGACTCGCTCCTGACCACCGGTGCCGGTTCGAACATCTTCGGGTTCTCCGACCCCAAGTTCGACGCCGCGGTGGCCAAGACGATCAAGAGCAGCGACCCGCAGGCCTGGTACGACTACGAGGCCTACGCCTCCAGCATCTCCCTGCCGCTGATCTGGATGCACAACAACATCTGGCCGTGGGCTGTGGCGAAGAACTTCCACGACTCCGGTCAGGACGCGTTCCAGGGCTTCGAGCCTGAGTTCTGGTACTACACCCAGTGATCCAGTGCACTGACGGCACCGCGACCCCCGGCGGGGGGTCGCGGTGACCACTTACCTCATCCGCCGCTTCTTCCAGTCGGTCGTCACGTTGTTCATCGTCTCGATCGCCACGTTCGGCATGCTGCACCTGATGCCCAACGGCGTGGCGCGGGCGATGCTCGGGAAGAACTACAACCCGACGAGCCTGGCGACGCTGAACCACAAGCTGGGCCTGGACCGCCCGCTCATCGTGCAGTACTGGAACTGGCTCGACCGGCTCGTGATCCACTTCGATCTCGGGTACAGCTACCAGCGCAACCAGAGCGTCAACGACCTGCTGAAGGAGACGCTGGGGCAGTCGATGTACATCGTCGGCCTGGCGCTGTTCTTCACCATCGCCCTGTCGGTCCCGCTGGGCGTCCTGCAGGCCACCCGCCGCAACACGGTCACCGACTACACGATCACCACGTTCTCCTTCATCGCTTACGCGGTACCGGTGTTCTTCCTCGGCGTCGTGCTGCGCGACGTGTTCCAGGTGCAGTTCCACCTGATCCCGATCGCGAACCAGATCGACTCCTTCCACGCGGCCTTCAGCCAGCCGGGCCAGATGATCCTGCCGGTGGCCACGCTGGTGGTCAGCGGGGTCGCCGGATACAGCCGGTACATGCGCTCCTCGATGCTCGACGAGATCACCCAGGACTACGTGCGGACCGCGGTCGCCAAGGGCGCGACCAAGCGCCGCGTGCTCTACGGGCACGTGCTGCGCAACGCGATGATCCCGATGGTGACCCTGATCGGCCTGTCCCTGCCGGCCCTGGTCGGCGGCGCGCTGCTGGTGGAGCAGATCTTCAACATCCAGGGCATCGGGGTGCTGACCATCAACGCCGCGCTGCAGAACGACTTCGTGATCGTTCTGGGCACCACGATGCTCACCGCGATCGTGACGGTCATCGGGTCGCTGATCGCCGACATCTCCTACGCGGCTCTGGACCCACGAGTAAGGCTCACCTGATGGACGAGATCATCGCCGAATCCCCGGAAGTGGGGGACAACGTCCCGTCCGCGGAGCAGATGCTGGGCCTGGAGCCGACCGAGAAGCCGCGCTCGATGTTCCGCCGCGGCCTGGAGGTCTTCCTGGAGAACCGGCTGGCCGTGGTCGCCTTCGGTGTGCTGGTGTTCTACGTCCTGCTGTGCTTCCTGGGGCCGTTGGTCTACCACGGCAACACCTCGCACGTGCAGATGGACGAGATCACCCTGGCGCCGGGCCCCAGCCACCCGCTGGGCACCGACCAGAACGGCGTGGACGAGCTCGGCAAGCTGATGAAGGCCGGCCAGATCTCGCTGGAGATCGGCATCGCCTCCGGCGTGCTCGCCTCGGTGATCGGCATGCTCTACGGCGCGATCGCCGGCTACGTCGGCGGCTGGATCGACGCGGTGATGATGCGCACGATCGACGCGCTGCTGTCGATCCCGCTCATCTTCGCGCTCATCTACCTGGCCTCCACGCTGGGCCGCACCAAGACGGTGTTCATCATGGTGATCGCGCTGACCAGCTGGTTCAGCCTGACCCGCCTGACCCGCGGCGACACCCTGACCATCAAGGTGCGCGACTACGTGGCCGCGTGCCGGATGATGGGCGGGCGCAGCCCGCGGATCATCTTCCGGCACATCCTGCCGAACACCATCGGCACCACGATCGTGAACACCTCGCTGTCGATCGCCAACTCGGTCTTCGCGCTGTCCGTGCTCAGCTACATCGGTCTGGGCCTGCAGGCGCCGAACGACGACTGGGGCGGGATGTTCGCGAACGGATCCAGCTACCTGGACCAGAACTACTGGTGGATGATCTATCCGCCGGGCGTGTCCATCGTGCTGATCATCATCTCCTGCAACTTCATCGGAGACGCGCTGCGCGACGCCTTCGAGACCCGGCTCCAGAAGCGGTGAGACGGCCATGGCACTACTAGAGGTCCAGAACCTCCATACCCAGATCAAGCTGAAGCGTTCGACGGTCCAGGCCGTCGACGGCGTCAGCTTCACGGTCGAGGCCGGCGAGACCATCGGCATCGTCGGCGAGTCCGGCTCGGGCAAGACCATGACCGCGATGTCGATCATGCGGCTGCTGCCCAACGGCGGCTCCAGCCCGGACGGCAGCATCTTCCTGGACGGCCGGGACCTGCTGCAGCTGGACGACGAGCAGATGACCAAGGTCCGCGGCAACGACGTCGGGATGATCTTCCAGGACCCGATGACGTCGCTGAACCCGACGATGACCATCGGCAAGCAGATCGCCGAGTCGGTGCGGATCCACCGCGGGGCCGGCAAGGCCGAGGGCCAGGAGCGCGCCATCGAGGTGCTCTCCCTGGTCGGCATGCCCAGTCCGCAGCAGCGTGCCCGGGACTACCCGCACCAGCTCTCCGGCGGCATGCGCCAGCGCGCGATGATCGCGATGGCGCTGGCCAACGAGCCCAAGCTGCTGATCGCCGACGAGCCGACCACCGCGCTCGACGTGACCGTGCAGAAGCAGATCCTGGAGCTGATCGACAGCCTGCGCGAGCGCCTGGGCATGGCGGTCATCCTGGTGACGCACGACCTCGGCGTGATCGCCGGCCGCGCGGACCGGGTGAACGTGATGTACGCCGGCCGGATCGTGGAGACCACGACCACCGAGCGGCTGTACGCCAACCCGCGGCACCCGTACACCGAGGCGCTGTTCGACTCGCTGCCCGAGCGCGGCGCGGACAGCGGCACCCGGTTGTACTCGATCCCGGGCATGCCGCCGGACCTCACCAGGCCCCCGGCCGCCTGCCGGTTCGCGGCCCGCTGCCGGTACGCGCAGGACGACTGCCGTGCGCAGGACCCGCCCTCGCGCCTGGACGAGGTCGGCCACGAGTTCGCGTGCTTCCACCCGGTCGGTGCCGCCGAGCGCTCCGGGGCCGAGGTCGTGGTCACCCTCACCGAGCGCACCACGGCCGAGGAACTGCCCGCCCCGGAGTTGGGCGAGGTGCTCCTGCAGGTCGACGACCTGGTCAAGGACTACCCGATCACCAAGGGCTTCCTGCGCCGACAGATCGGCTCGGTCAGCGCGGTGGCCGGGGTCTCGTTCAGCATCCGCAAGGGCGAGACCGTGGGCCTGGTCGGCGAGTCCGGCTGCGGCAAGACCACGGTGGCCAAGCTGATCGTGGGGCTGGAGGACACCACCGCCGGGGCGATGCGCCTGGAGGGGGCGGACCTGGCCGCGATGAAGTCCGGCGAGCGGCGCAGGAAGAGCCGCGACGTCCAGATGATGTTCCAGGACAGCTACGCCGCCATGGACCCGCGCATGCGGGTGCGCACCGTGGTCCGTGAGCCGCTGGACATTCAGAAGGTCGGCGACAAGGCGGCCCGCGACGCGCGGATCGCCGAGCTCTTCGAGCAGGTCGGTCTGCCGGTCTCGGCGCTGGAGCGGTACCCGCACGAGTTCTCCGGCGGCCAGCGCCAGCGCGTCGGCTTCGCCCGGGCCCTGGCTCCGGCGCCGAAGCTGATCGTGGCCGACGAGCCGGTCTCGGCGCTGGACGTGTCGATCCAGTCGCAGGTCCTGAACCTGATGAAGGACCTGCAGGCCGAGCACGGCCTGTCGTACCTGTTCATCTCGCACGACCTGTCGGTGGTCCGCTACGTGTCCGACCGCATCGGCGTGATGTACCTGGGCAAGCTGGTGGAGATCGGCCCGGCCGAGTCGGTGTACTCCCGGCCCATCCACCACTACACCAGGGGTCTGCTGGACACCATCCCGGTGGCCGACCCGGAGGTGGAGAAGGCCAAGGCCAGCAGCGGCATCGTCGGCGAGCTGCCCAGCGCGATCAACCCGCCCTCGGGCTGCCGGTTCCGCACCCGCTGCCCGGCCGCGCAGGAGATCTGCGGGCAGGTCGAGCCGCCGCTGGTGCCCTACGGCACCGAGGGGCACCAGGCCGCGTGTCACTTCCCGATCTGGGAGTAGCGCGCGTCACACCGCCGCGGTAAGGACTCCACGGCTACGAGGGGCTGACGCCCTCTCAAATTGTGGACACAATCGAAGATCGCTACGGTGGAGACATCGGGTACGTGTGAGCATCCGCGTACCCGGTGTCTCTTTTTACCCTTATGCGTGTACTGCCGGTTATGCGCGCTTCACGAACTGTATCAGGGTTTATAACTAGAGATCACTTTGTATCCCTTTCGTGATCGATTTCCCGGAGAACATCCGAGAACCTGTTAACCGACGGGCTCGACATCATCTACGCCCGCTTCACCGGGTTGTGGGTTTCGAGCACGGAGGGTCAGGCATGGGTGCCTTCATAGTTCGCAGGCTTCTGAACTATGTGGTCTTGGTGTTCGTCGCCACGTCCCTGGCGTACCTGGGGGCCTCGACGGCCTTCCACCCCAAGGACATGTACCTGCAGAAGAACCCGCCGACCAAGCCCGTCGTGATGTACCAGGAGCTCAACGAGCGCAACGAGAACCCGGACAAGCCGGTGTTCGAGCGCTACGCGCACTGGGTCGACGGCGTCGCGCACGGCGACTTCGGCAAGACCTGGCAGCTGGACTCGGTCGACAAGCACTTCTCGATCAGCGTGTGGGTCACCGTGCGCCTGGTCTCCGTCGCGGCCGTGCTGTCCGCGATCCTGGGCATCCTGATCGGGTCCTTCCAAGCGGTCAGACAGTACAGATTCAGTGATCACGCGATCACCTTCGGGTCCTACATCGTCTTCGCGATGCCGGTCTTCGTGCTCGCGCCGCTGCTGAAGCTGATCGCCGTCCAGGTGAACAAGGCGGTCGGCGGCGACACGCCGTTCCTGCAGTACCAGGGCGAGATCGACCCGAACGCCACCGGCTTCTGGGGCCAGCTGTTCAGCCGCGCCGACCACCTGCTGCTGCCCACCATCTCGCTGACCCTGGGCCTGATCGCCTTCTACAGCCGCTACCAGCGCGGCCAGATGCTCGACGTCCTGGGCTCGGACTTCCTGCGCACGGCGCGGGCCAAGGGCCTGACCAAGGGCCGGGCCATCCTCAAGCACGGCGTGCGCACCGCGGTCATCCCGGTCATGACGCTGGTGACCTACTCCACGATCCTCACGTTCGCCGGCGCGATCATCACCGAGCGCGTCTTCGGCTGGAACGGCCTGGGCTCCTGGTTCACCGACGCCACCAACCACTCCGACGTGAACTCGGTGGCCGTGATCACCCTGTTCTCCGCGGTGCTGGTGCTCATCGCCGGGATGCTCTCGGACGTCATCACCGCCCTGCTCGACCCGCGGGTCCGGCTGTGACCGCCGTCCTGACACCCGCCGCCCCGTACGACCGCACCAGCCACCGAAGGGCTCTGTGATGACCGCTCCGACCCCCGCCGGCACCGCCGTCGAGACCGGCCGGCCCGAGTCCGCCGCTCCCGAGCGCTCCGGGCGCGCCGCCCTGGTCTGGCGCCGGTTCCGCCGCAACAAGACGGCCATGGTGGGACTGGTCGGCCTGGTGCTGCTGTTCGCCTTCGCCTTCCTGGGCCCGCTGCTGACCCACTGGTCGGCCACCGACATCGACCTGGTCAACACCCAGTCCGGCCCGACCGGCGACCACTTCTTCGGCACCGACGACGTCGGCCACGACATGTTCGCGCAGACCGTCAACGGGATGCAGAAGTCGCTGATCATCGGTCTGCTGGTGGCCCTGCTGTCCACCGGGTCCGCGGGCCTGCTGGGCACCGCGGCGGCCTACTTCGGCGGCTGGTGGGAGAAGGTCATCGTCTGGCTGACCGACCTGTTCCTGGTCGTGCCCTCGCTGCTGATGCTGATCATCCTGTCCCCGTACTTCCAGGGCGCGAACTGGCTGGTACTGGTGCCGATGATCGCGCTGTTCAGCTGGATGATCACCTCGCGGGTGGTGCGCGGCATGACGCTGACCATCCGGGAGCGGGAGTTCGTGCGGGCCGCCCGGTACATGGGCGTCCCGGCCTGGACCATCATCCGCCGGCACATCGTCCCCAACATCTCCTCGATCCTGATCGTCGACTTCACGCTGAACGTGGGCGCGGCGATCGTCACCGAGTCGTTCCTGTCCTTCCTGGGCTTCGGCATCCGCTCCCCGAACGTCTCGCTCGGCACCGTGATCAACGACGGGGCGCAGTTCGCCTCCACCGACCAGTGGTACCTGTTCGTGTTCCCGGCCTCGGTCCTGGTGCTGATCATCCTGTGCGTCAACTTCATCGGGGACGGTCTGCGCGACGCCCTCGACCCCAACTCGACGGGAGCCTCGGCCCGATGAGCCAGAACCTGCTGCTGCCCCACTCCGCCGGGCGTTCCGGCGAGCCGGCGAGGACCGAAGGTCCGCTCCTGTCCGTGCGGGACCTGAATGTCACCTTCGCCTCCGAGGCCGGCGACGTGCGCGCGGTGCGCGGCGTGAGCTACGACCTGCACCCCGGCGAGGTGCTGGGCATCGTCGGCGAGTCCGGGTCCGGCAAGTCGGTGTCCTCGATGGCGATCCTCGGCCTGCTGCCGGACAACGCCCGCGTCACCGGCTCGATCAAGCTGGACGGCCGGGAGCTGCTGGGCTTGAACGACAAGCAGATGTCGAAGATCCGCGGCAAGGACATCGCGATGGTCTTCCAGGACCCGCTGTCCGCGCTGACGCCGGTGTTCACCGTCGGCGACCAGATCGTCGAGGCGCTGACCGTGCATCAGAAGCTGTCCCGCGACGCCGCGCGCAGGCGGGCGCTGGAGCTGCTGGACGTGGTCGGCATCCCGGATCCGGAGCGCCGGTTCAAGAACTTCCCGCACGAGTTCTCCGGAGGCATGCGCCAGCGCGTGATGATCGCCATGGCGATCGCCAACGACCCCAAGGTCATCCTCTGTGACGAGCCGACGACCGCGCTCGACGTGACCATCCAGGCGCAGATCCTGGAGGCGCTGAAGAACGCGCAGGAGCTGACCGGCGCGGCGATCCTGATGATCACCCACGACCTCGGCGTGGTCGCCGGGTTCGCCGACAAGGTGGCCGTGATGTACGCCGGCCGCCCGGTCGAGCAGGGCCCCGTCGACGAGATCTACTACAGCCCGCGCATGCCTTACACCATCGGCCTGCTGGGCTCGATCCCGCGCCTGGACGCTTCCGGGGAGCACGGCCGCCGGCCGCTGACCCCGATCGAGGGCAACCCGCCGTCGATGGTGGGCCTGCCGGACGCCTGCCCGTTCGCCGACCGCTGCCCGATCGCGACCGAGATCTGCCGGGACTCCGAGCCCGAACTGCTCGCGGCCGGCGGGAACGCGCACCTGTCGGCCTGCCACCGCCGGGCCGACCTGCAGAGCGGGACCATCCCGATCGACGAGGTCTACCCGGTCCCGGAGATCCCGGAGGCGGAGCTGGACACGGTGCCGCGCGAGCAGCGCGCGCCGGTGCTGGCGGTCAAGGGCCTGCGGAAGCACTTCCCGCTGATGCGCGGCGCGGTGTTCAAGCGCCGGGTCGGCACGGTCAAGGCCGTGGACGGCATCGACTTCGAGATCCGCGAGGGCGAGACCCTGGGCCTGGTCGGCGAGTCCGGCTGCGGCAAGACCACCACGCTGCTGGAGATCCTGGAGCTGGTGGCCCCGCAGGCCGGCTCGATCGCGGTGTTCGGCCGCGAGGCCGCGAACCTGTCCGGCCGCGAGCGCCTGGAGATGCGCAAGGACATCCAGATCGTGTTCCAGGACCCGATGGCGTCGCTGGACCCGCGGATGCCGGTCGGGGAGGCCATCGCAGAGCCCTTGCGCACCCACGGCTGGTCCGCGGACCGGGCCGCGGCGCGGGTGGCGGAGCTGCTGGAGCTGGTCGGCCTGGAGCCGTACCACGCCGCGCGCTTCCCCCGGGAGTTCTCCGGCGGCCAGCGGCAGCGCATCTGCGTGGCCCGGGCGTTGGCGCTGAACCCGAAGGTCGTCATCCTGGACGAGCCGGTCTCGGCCCTGGACGTCTCCATCCAGGCCGGCGTCATCAACCTGCTGGACGAGCTGCGGGCCAAGCTGGGCCTGAGCTACCTGTTCGTGGCGCACGACCTGTCGGTGGTCCGGCACATCGCCGACCGGGTGGCCGTGATGTACCTGGGGCGCATCGTCGAGATCGGCGACGTGGCCTCGGTGTTCCGCGCGCCTTCGCACCCGTACACCCAGGCCCTGCTCTCGGCGATCCCGCTGCCGGACCCGCGCAAGGAGCGGGAGCGCGAGCGGATCCTGCTGCCCGGCGACCTGCCGTCGCCGGCCAACGTGCCCTCCGGCTGCCGGTTCCGCGACCGCTGCTTCAAGTACGCGTCGCTGAACGCCGCCGAGCAGGCGAGGTGCCGGGACGAGGACCCGGTCATCGTCCCGCGCCCGGACCGCGAGGACCACGCGGCCGCGTGCCACTACGCCGACGCGCTGCAAGTGGTCTGACCCAGCCTCACACCTTCCACAGCTGTGCCTTGCCGGCGCCGCTGGTGCCACCCATCCACACACGGGAGAGAAGAACCATGTCTCGCATCACCAAGAAGTCGCCGGCGATCCTGGCGGTCCTGGCGACGGCCGCGCTCGCGGCGTCGGCCTGCTCCTCCAGCAAGAGCTCGTCCTCGGCGAGCTCCTCCTCCGGCGGCAAGTCGATCCCGGTCGCGACCGCCAACGACATCGACGCCAAGGACGCCTCGGCGCTCAAGGGCGGCACGCTGACCCTGGCGATCGACCAGTACTCGTCGCAGTGGAACGGCATGACCAACAACGGCAACGAGCAGGACACCCAGAAGGTGCTGTCCACGATGATGCCGCAGCTGTTCCACTTCGACGCCGCCGGCAAGGCCACCGCGAACCCGGACTACCTGGTCTCGGCCGACGAGAGCACCGTCAACGGCAAGCAGACGGTCACCTACAAGCTGAACCCGAAGGCGAAGTGGTCGGACGGCACCCCGATCACCTACAAGGACTTCGTCGCCACCTGGAAGGGTATGGAGGGCTCGGCGCAGGGCTTCGACGTCGCCAGCTCCACCGGCTACGACCAGATGCAGTCGGTCGCGCGCGGCGCCGACGACTTCACCGTCGTGGTGACCTACAAGACGCCGTTCTCGGACTGGAAGAGCATGTTCGACCAGTTCGACGGTGCCAGCCTGTACCCGGCCTCGAAGATCTCCACGCCGGACGGCTGGAACAAGTCCTACATGAACGCGATCCCGGTCACCGCCGGTCCGTTCAAGCTTCAGGGCATGGACGCGACCACCAAGACCGTCACGGTCATCGCCGACCCGAACTGGTGGGGCGCCAAGCCGGTCCTGGACAAGATCGTGTTCCGCGCGGTCGAGGACACCTCGGCCCAGGCCGACGCCTACAACAACCACGAGATCGACGCCTTCGAGGTCGGCCCGCAGTCGGCGCTGTACGCGAAGATCAAGGACACCACCGACAGCACCGTGCACTACGCCGGCGGCCCGGACTGGCGCCACATCTCGATGAACACCCAGGCCCCGGCGCTCAAGGACGACGCCGTCCGCAAGGCCGTCTACCAGGCCCTGGACCGTCAGCAGATCGCGAACGTGGACCTGAAGAACCTGGGCACCTGGAAGCCCACGGTCCTGAACAACCGCTTCTTCGTGAACAACCAGACCGGCTACCAGGACAACGGCGCCGACGTGGCGTACAACCCGACCGCCGCCAACGCCGCCCTGGACGCGGCCGGCTGGGTCAAGGGCGGCGACGGCATCCGCGCCAAGGGCGGGGTCAAGCTGGACCTGAAGTGGATCGAGCCGCAGGGCGTGAAGACCACCTCCAACGAGGCCCAGATGGTCAAGGCCGACCTGGCCAAGATCGGCATCGGCCTGGAGGAGACCCCGGTCAACGGCGACGACTTCTTCGACAAGTACATCAACACCGGCAACTTCGACATCACGGCCTTCGCCTACACCGGCAACCCGTTCCCGATCAGCAGCGGCGCCCCGCAGATCCAGTCGGTGACGGACCCGAAGAACATCCACAACAACCCCCGCCTGGACAACAACCCGGCGATCGACCAGGCGCTGACCAAGGCGCTGCAGGACACCGACCCGACGCAGGCCATCGCGGACGCGAACGCAGCGGACAAGCTCGCCACCGACCAGGCCAGCCTGATCCCGCTGTACCAGCGCCCGCAGATCTGGGCGACCAAGAACACGCTGGCCAACTTCGGCGCGTTCGGCTTCCAGGACTACGACTGGACCAAGGTCGGGTTCACCAGCTGAGCTGACAGCTCGGATCGACGGCACAGACTTACAGCTGAGACCGACGGCCCAGAGCCGGCACCCGCAGGGCCCTGCTCGGAGAGCGGGGCCCTGCGGCCTGTCCCGGTCAACCCTCCCGGCCGCGCGCTCAACCCCGGGGTGGAGGCCCGAACTCCACCCGCAACCCACCTCCGGGTGGAAGAAGGGGCAGGTCCCGGACGCGCATAGTCATAGCCATGACCACAAGCGACTGGATCGTCGACATCGCCCTCGTCCTGATCGTCTTCCGCCAGCTGCGCGAGGAGCGGATCACCAAGGCCACGTTCATCGTGCCGCTCGCCATGATCACCTGGGCGGCGAGCCAATACCTGCACGCGATACCGACCGCAGGGAACGATCTCGCGCTCATCGGGCTGTTCACCGGTGTGGGCGTGGTCTTCGGCCTGTTCGGCGGGCTGTTGACCCGGGTACGGATCCGCGAGGGCCGGCCCCACATCAAGGCGACGGCCGGCGCGGCGGCCCTGTGGGTGCTCAGCATGGGGTTCCGCCTGGCCTTCGCGGTCTGGTCCAGCCACCCCTCGGGTGAGAGGCACCTGGCCGACTTCTCCGTCACGCACCACATCACCAGCGGCCAGGCCTGGGTCGACGCGCTGATCCTGATGGCGCTCGCGGAAGTCGTCGTCCGGCTGAGCACCATCGCCGTCCGCGCCTGGAGCCTGTCCTCCCGCCCTGTTCGGAGCCAGAGCCAGACCTCGAACCCGGACCTGGAGCGGGACCGCGACTTCGCGATGGAGATGGTGGGCCGCGTGTGAGGGGAGCGGCCCACCGAGAACTCCGGCAGCAAGGCCCGGCACCGCGGTGCCGGGCCTCGGCGCGTTCGGGCGCGTCCTCTCGCGACGAGCCCGCGACTCAGGTCGAGCGGCTCAGTCCCCGCTCTCCAAAGCCAGAATCGCATCGGTGAGCCGGGCGATCTCGCCGGCCAGCAACTCCGTCTGCTGCCGCTGCTGGTGCGCGA
This sequence comes from Catenulispora sp. GAS73, assembly GCF_041262085.1. NCBI lineage: Bacteria > Bacillati > Actinomycetota > Actinomycetes > Catenulisporales > Catenulisporaceae > Catenulispora > Catenulispora sp. GAS73. The sequence goes on along the minus strand of NZ_JBGCCM010000015.1, from coordinate 29,920 downwards.
TGCGGGCCAGCCAGGACCCGAAGAACAAGAACCCGCCGAGCGTGGTCAGCGCCAGCCCGCCGATCCCGCCGGATACCAGGTACGCCACCTGCTCGAACGTGTACGGCGTGTGCGCCGCCCCGTACCAGCCCAGGCCGATCGCCAGCAGCCCGAGGGGCATCAGCAGGCTCCCGGCCAGCGACAGCCCCTGCTGCATCAGGCGTTCGGACTCCGTCGTCCGGGTCTTCGGCCGTGCCGCGACGGCGCCGGTGCGCAGCTGGCCGTTCACCGCGCGCCCCGCCCAGGTCTTCGCAGTGCTCATCGATCGCCCTCCAGAGCGTGCCGTGCCGGTGTCGCCTGTGCTGCTCTCACCGGTGCCGTCATTCCTCGAACTCCCGCAGGTCCGGCACCCCGGTCGTGTGTCCGGCCTCGCAGCCCGCGCCGCCGAACAGCAGCGTGCTGTACTTCCGCAGCCCCCACGCCGCCACACACGCCACCACGGCCGCGCCGAGCAGCAGCTGGCCCGGCAGGCCGCCGAAGGCCGCCGGCGTCACCTTCGAGGCCGTGTTCTGCATCGGCGGGCTCGGTGCCGTGCCGCCCGTGGCGCCGCTGGTCGACCCGCCGGCCGTGCCGCCCGTGGTACCGCCGCCGACGGTGCCTCCGCCGGTCCCGCCGCCCGCGCTGCCGCCTCCGACCGTGCCGCCGGTGCTGCCGCCGGAGGTGCCGCTCGTGCCGGAGCCGCCGGTGCTCGTTCCGCCGGTGCTGCCGCCGCTCGTCGACGACGAGGAGCCCGCGCTGCTGGACGGCGGCGAGCTCGGCCCGCCGGTGGCGCCGCCCGACAGGTTGATGGCCTGCGAGGCGTCCGCCTTCGACTTCGCCGACCCGATGGTCAGCACGATCTTCGGCGCCAGCTGCGGCAGACTGTTGATGACGCTGGTCACCGTCGGCGGCAGGCCCTGCGTGAGCGTTTTCATGAGGTCCGGCGGGATCTGCGCGAACAGCTGAGTCAGGACCGGCGTGAGCGGGAGCATCGCCTTCAGCTTCGCCGTGTCGATGGTGACCTGCAGCCCGTGGCTGAACATCTCGCCCGCGGTGTCCTTCGACACGTCGCCGGCCGCCGGCAGCGCGATCGAGATCCCCAGCGGCGCGAGCAGCTGGTTCACCGTGTCCGGCAGCTGGGGCAGAGCGATCAGCCCGGCCGGCGTCTGGATCCCGTTGGCCGTGATCCCGAACGTCACCCCGGCCACCGACATCGAGCCGTAGTCGACGTTCCCGGCCGACGTCCCCTTGACCCCGTCCGACGTGCTCTGCGAGGTGACCTTCAGACCGTCGAACTCGATCAGCCCGCCGAGCAGCAGCAGCTTCCCGGCGTCCGACTCCGCGGTCGCGACGGCCTTCCCGTTGGTGACTGTCGCCGAGGTCTGCGACCGTTCGCCCTGGATGTCCACGAGCGCCGACTGTCCGGTGAGGAACTGGATGAGCGTCCCCAGATCCGGCAGCTGCAGGGGTGGCAGCGACCCGCCGCCCAGCAGCCCGCCGAGCAGACCCGAGGGTGCGGACGGTGCCGAGGACGGCGCGCTCGTCGGCGACGACCCCGGCAGCGAGGGCCCGGTCCCCGGCAGCGGCAACCCGAAGGTCGACACCGAGGTCGATCCGTTGGCGTCCGTGTGCGACTGCATGTACGAGCCCGGGATCGGCTGCATCGTCGCGTCCGGAGTGGCCCCCGGGAACTGCACGTTCGTCAGGATCGGGTACTTCACGCCCGGGTTGTTGAACAGCTGCCCCAGCCCGAACGCGATCGCGTCCCCGGGCCACAGCCAGCTGGCCGTCGCCGCCCCAGTCGGCCCGGAGCCGTAGCTCGCGCGGGTGAAGGACAGGTCGAACTCCAGGTTCGGCTGCCCCGGCTGGGCCGGGATCGGGATCTTCGGATCGTAGATCTCCATGGTGATCGGCGCCGCCGACGCCGAGACGGTCCATCCGCCCAGGCCCGAGGACCCGCCGTCGGCCGGCCTCGGCGCCGGTGCCGCGGGCGCCGACGGTGCGGGACCGGCCCACACCGCCGGCGCGCTCAGCACCCCGAGCGCCACCGCCGCGGCGGCCGCACCGCCGCGCCGGACATGTGATCTGTGCCGGACATATGATCTATGCCGGACATGTGATCTGTGTGAACTGCCAGAACGTCCAGAACTCACGCTGCCGCACCTCCCAAATACAACGCGGCCAGATCCCGCCGGATGACCTCCGGCTCGTCGAAGGCCACGATCCTGCCGTGCGTCATCACCGCCGCGAAGTCCGCGACCCGCAACGCCATGTCAGCGAACTGCTCCACCGCGACCACGGTCACACCCCGCTCCGCGATCTGCCCGAGCACGTCGTACAGCTGTCTCACGATCAGCGGGGCCAGGCCCATCGACAGCTCGTCGACCAGCAGCACCGCCGGGTTCGTCACCAGCGCCCGGGCCATGGCGAGCATCTGCTGCTCGCCGCCCGACATCGACCCGGCCAGCTGGTCGTACCGCTCGGCCAACCGCGGGAAGCGGGTGAACGCCGTCTCGTAGATCTCCGCAGCCGAGGCCTGCCCGGCCAGTCCGGACAGCCGCAGGTTCTCCGCGACCGTCAGGTTCGGGAAGATGCCACGGCCCTCGGGGATCGTGCACAGCCCGGCCCGGGCCAGCGCGTCCGGCGCTGCGTTGTTCACGTGCGACCCGCCGAGGTGCACGTGCCCTGATGTCGCTCGTAGGCGTCCGGAGCAGACCTTCATCAGCGTCGTCTTGCCGGCGCCGTTCGGCCCGAGCAGGGCGACGACGGCGCCGCGCGGTACGGCGAGGTTCACGCCGTGCAGGACCTCGATCCGGCCGTACGCCGCGTGTACGTCTTCCAGTTCCAGGATCGGCGCCATCAGAACCAGCCTCCCGTCCCCGGTCCGGGGCCCTTCGGCAAGGGCGGCAATGTCAGTGTGCTGTCGGGGAGCTTGATCGGACCGCTGTCGTCCTCGTCGTCCTCGGCCGTGTCCTCTTCGGGTTCCGGAGTGTCCTCTTCGCCGAGATACGCCTTACGCACCAACGGATCCGCCTGCACCTCGGCCGGCGTTCCGGAGGCGATCAGCCGTCCCCGGTCCAGCACGTGGATCTGATCGGAGACTCGCATGATCAGCCCCATGTCGTGCTCCACGATCAGCACGGCCCGCCCCTGCGCCGCCAGATCTCGCAGCAGCTCGCCGAAGGAATCGGTCTCGTCCTCCGATAGCCCCGAGGACGGCTCGTCCAGCAGCAGCAACTCCGGGTCGATCGCCAGCGCCCGCGCCAGCTCCACGAGCCGCGCGACGCCGGTCGGCACCGAGTCGGCGCGGGCGTTCGCGTAGCGTTCCAGCCCGATCCGCTTGATCAGCCCTTGGGTCACCTGCGCCGGCTTGGCGTTCTTCGTCCGCACGGCGTCCGCGGCGACCCGGATGTTCTCCTCGACGGTCAGCGACCCGAACGCCTCCAGCCGCTGGAAGGTCCGCGCGATCCCGTGCCGGGCCCGGCGGTGCGTGGGGGCGTGCGTGATGTCGTCGCCGTCCAGGAACACCCGGCCTGAGGTGGGCCGCTGCAACCCGGTGACCACGTTGAACAACGTGGTCTTCCCGGCCCCGTTCGGCCCGATCAGCGCGGTCACCTGCCCGCCGTCGGCGGAGATCGTGGCCTGGTCCACCGCGGTGACGCCGCCGAAGCGGACCGTCACCTCCTTCACGTCCAACCGGGTCACGCCTCGACCTCCGCGTTCTCCCCGACCGCCACCGATCCGCCGGTCCCCGATCCACTTGTCACAGAACCCTGACTCTCCGCGGACCGGGCCGCGATGCCGCGCGCGATCCCCGCCGACCCGATCCCGAGCCGCGCGCCCAAAGGGTTGTCCCGCAACGAGAACAGCCAGCCAGTGATCCCGTTCGGCTGTTTCCCGAGCCCGACCGCCGCGACCGCGAGGATCAGGAAGAGGTAGGCCTGCGCGTTCGGATAGCTGTTCAGCGCCATCAGCAGCATCCCGCCGAGCAGCGCGCCGCTCACCGACGTGACACCGGCGCACACCACGATGAGCAACAGCGGCAGGCTGTTGAAGAACTGGAAGTTGGTGCTGCCGACCTGGTTCTGCAGTCCGGCGTACAGCCCGCCGCCGAGCCCGGCCACGGCCGCCGAGGCCGCGAACACCGCGACCCGTGCCGTCCGCGGGTTCAGCCCCAGCGTGGCGCAGGCCGCGGGGGAGTCCCGCAGGGCGATCAGAACCCTGCCGTACCGGCCCTTCCGGAGCACGATGACCGCCGCCCCGAGGACGCAGAAGACCGCCGCGGCCAAGATGGCGTAAGCCTTGTCGGACGTGAAGCGGTATCCGAACATGTCCAGCCGCTTGGTCGTCAGCGACCCGCCGAACCCGCCGAGCGACGGGTTCTGGAACACCATCGTGTCCATGATCTGCGCGAACGCGATCGTTGACAGCGCCAGGTACAGACCCTGCAATCGCAACGACGGCAATGCCACCAGGATCCCGGCCACCGCCGCGAGCAGCGCTCCGGCCAGGACCGCGGTCGGCGCCGAGGAGTGCGTCTTCGCGACTGTCAGCGCGCCGACGCCGAAGAAGCTGAACTGGGCCAGAGACACGTATCCGCTGAAGCCGGTCAACGGCACCAGGGACAGCGCCAGGATCGCGAGGCACAGCCCGAGGGCCATCCGGTTCACGTTGACTTGGCTGAGCACGGAGTTGCCGAAGACGACCGCGAGCAGCAGCAACGCCGATGCGAGCGCGACGCGGCGCATCTCCGGCGTTCGGACGCCCGGTACACCGGCCAGCCGCCCGACTCGCAATTGCGCCTGCGGCATCAGCAACAGCATCAGCAGCAGGAAGATGGCCGGGATCGCCTCGCGGAATCCGGTCCAGCCCGGGCCGGTCCACAGATACCCGGACGCGTACGCGTTCAGCAGTCCCAGCACCAGCGCCCCGGCGAAGGTCCGCGGCAGGCTGGTCAGCCGGCCGGCCATCGCCGCGGCGTAGGAGTTCACCACCAGGAGCGTCAGGGATATGTAGTTCAGCTCGCTGGGCTGCGAGGAGACCAGCAGGATGCCGGCCAGCGCGGCCAGCGCCGAGCCCATGGCCCAGGCGATCGAGGACATCAGGTTCGGCCGGCCGCCGTGCAGCGCCAGCAGTTCCTTGTCGTCCACCGCCGCGCGCATCGCGACGCCGAGCCGGGTGAACGTGAGGAACGCCCACAGCGCGGCCCCCGTGACCACCGCCAGCGCCACGGTCAGCAGCTCGTTGCCGGTGATCCGCACCATGCCGATGGTGAGGCCGTGCCCGGCGAAGAACTGCTGCACCTGGTGCACACCCGGCGGCCAGATCTTCTCCGCCGCGCCGATCAGCCCGACCAGCACCGCACAGGTCACCACGAGCGTGACCCCGACCCCGGAGTCCGCGACCCGCCGGATGACCCAGCGCTCCAGCAGCGCGCCGAACAGCGGCGCCACCCCGAACACCACGATCAGCACCGCGAGCCAGTTGGACAGGCCCTGGTTGTAGGCGAGCTCCCAGTACACGAACGCCATCACCATGGCGGTGGCGCCGTGCGCGACGTTGAAGATGCGGGTGGTGGCGTAGGTCAGGACGAGCCCGGACGCCGCGATCGCGTACGAGGCGCCGATCACCAGGCCCAGGACGGTGTACGTCAGGAAGACGTTCATCCCGCGCGGCCGCTCAGCTCACACCGGAGTTGATGAGGTTCCCGCAGGTCCAGCCCGAGCCGGGCGAGACGCGCTTCCAGGCCGACCCGGTGTACTGCATGAACAGCGCGCAGGGCGAGGTCTTCTTGCCGCCGATGTCCTGCGGGGCGAACAGGCCGTTGCCGGTGTAGTTGTGCACGCCGGACAGCGCCTGCACCATCGCCTGCCGGGTGAGGTTCGGCCCGATCTGGTTGGCCAGCCGGGTGAACAGCTCGGCCGAGGACCAGGCGAACATCCCGAAGTAGGTTGGTGCGGCGCCCGGGGCGACCTGGTGCAGCCACTTGGTGTAGAGCTGCAACTCAGAGTTCGAACCGGACTCCTCGAACATGGCCGCGTTGCTGAAGACGTAGGTGTTGTTCGCCGCGGAGCCGGCCTGCTGGACGTAGTTCGGGTCGTAGCCGGTCGGGTCCAGGACGAAGACCTTCGGCGTGAAACCCTGCTGCTGCATGGCCTGCGCGAGGGTCGCGGCCTCCTGGAACGCGCCGAGGAACTGCACGTACTGCACGCCGGCGTTCTGCATCTTCACGACGTATGGCGTGTAGTTCGACTCCGAGATGCCGATCGGCTGGTCCAGGACCCAGGTGAAGCCGTCCTTGGCGTAGGCCTGCTCCCAGGACTTCGCCTGCTGCGCGGTGGTCCCGGTGTCGACGTACAAGAACGCTGCCTTCGCGCTCGCGCCCGGGAACTGCTTGTTCCAGAAGTCCGGCTGCACCTGGGGGACCAACGGCAATTGTTGCGAGTCTGTTCCAAAACAGACCGCACAGGTCTGGCGCGCGCGGGTGGTGCTCACGGCTTGCAGGTCCGGGATCCCGCACTGGGCGGCGGACGTCGCGCCGCCGGAGTCGAAGGCCGAGACCGAGCCGACCAGCGCGAAGTCGGACTGGCAGGCGGTCAGCGTCTGCTGGTTGTCGCCGGCGTCCGAGGTCTGCGAGTCGTAGGAGTGCACGGTGAGTTTGCGGCCGCAGATGCCGTTCGGGTGGGTCGCGTTGTAGTAGGCCACGTAGGCCTGGACGGCCTGCGGGGCCGAGCTGAACAGGCCGCCGATCGGGCCGGACAGGTCGCTGGCGTTGCCGATGCTGATGCTGTTCGCGGTCACGCCGGTGGCGCTGGAGCCGGTAGCGGTGCCAACACAGGTGTCAGAGCCCGGACCTCCGGGTCCGCCTGTGCTCCCGCCGCTGCCGCCTCCCGTGCCACCGGAGCCTCCGGTGGTGCCGCCCGTGGTCTTGCCGCCGCTGGTACCGCCGGTGGTCTTGCCTCCGGTGGTGCCGCCGGTTCCCCCGGTGCCGCCTGTGGTTCCGCCGCCGACCGCGCCTCCGGAGGAGCCACCGCTGGCGCCGCCGGACGTGCCGCCTCCGGAGGTGCCACCGGTCGTGCCTCCGGTGGTGCCTGTGCCGCCGGTCGTCCCGCCGGTGCCGTTGGCGCCGGAGGTCTGGGAGCCGTCGGCGCTTTGCGAGCCGTCGCCGTGGCCGTAGGCGATCGCCGCGGCTCTCTGGTCGGCGGACAGGCGCGCGCCGCACGCGCCGAGGGACAGCGACAGGGCCGCGACGGTGAGCGCGGTGGCTATCCGGTGGTTACGGAAGCAGTGTCGGAAGTGGTGATCGGATCGCGGTGAGCGCGCGGAGGTCATCGAGTGCTACCACCTGACGGGTCGTCAGAAACGTTGGGTGTAGCAAGGCAGCGTGCTCTAATTCAACAGAGAACTCAATAGAGTTTCGAGAGTCTCACGGCAGAATTTGGCAAACCGTGATACTGATTCACTCCTGGGAGTGACGGTGGGCGAGCATTTCAGCCCTCGGGCGGCGTCGAGCCTGGGAGAGCGTCGGCCCATAAGTCAGGGCCGACCCTTGAGCGGCGTCGGCCCTTATGCAGCGGCTGCCTTTGCGAAGGGTCAGTCCCTGCGCGGCGTCAGCCCTTGAGCAGCTTGCCGAGCGCTTCCAGCCCGCGGCTCGCGGTGGACTTCACGGTGCCCCGGCTGATCCCCAGCGCGTCGGCGATGTCCGCCTCGGACAGGTCCGACCAGTAGCGCAGGACCAGGACCTCGCGCTGGCGCGGCGGCAGCTTCTGCATCGCCTCCAGCACCTCGCGGTGCTCCTCGGACAGCAGCGCCACGGACTCGGCGCTGGCGGCGTCCGGCACGTGCGGCGGGGTGTAGCCGCGCGCGGTCTTGCGCCGGCGCAGCACGGAGCGCGCGTTGTTCACCACGGCGGTGCGCAGGTAGCCGAGCGGGTTCTCCATGCCGGTGAGGTCGTCGCCGTAGCGTCGCCACAGGCCGGTGAAGGAGTCCTGGACGACGTCCTCGGCCGACATCTTGTCGTCCACGAGCAGGATCGCCAGCCGGACCAGCGAGAGGCGGTGCGCGTAGTAGAGGTCGGCCAGCGAAGGCCCCTCCCCGGGCTGCAACGCCCGGTGCCCGCGCGGAGCGGTGCTCCCCCCGATCATCGCCAGCGGATGGTTCCCGCTCGCGGACAGGTCGCCCTCGGCGTCCTCGGTCGGAATGTTCAGCGCCTCCCGCAGCGCGGCCACCACGGCGGCGACCCCGCTCGCAGGAGCGCTCGCGACGGTCGCACGACGCCGGCGCGGCCACCATATGGTGGTGCGCGCCGGCCAGGCGACAGCGCCCGCCACACTCATCCGTCAGCTCCTGAAATCGATGTCCCCCCGCCGACCGCGCGATGGGCCGGCGGCCGACAACCCGAGGCCCCATGCTATCGCCCGACCCGCCTCGGGCGGCAGGGCGTCTTGAGGGGTTGGTAGCGGCTGCCTGCAATATACGGGCTGGTGGCGAGTGCGGTCGATGCGGGCTGGTGGGTGGGGTGGTGGGCGGGGTGGTGAGTACGGAGAGTGAGGGGTTGAGTGTGGAATGGGTTTAGTGTTTGCTATACTTGGGTAGCGTGAACGACGAGGGTGAGTGGTCGATCTACGTTGTCGACGAGGTGCTGGAATGGATTAGGGCACTGGACGCCACAGATCGCACTCGGGTCACCGACGTACTCGACGTACTTGCCCAGAATGGTCCGGGTCTGGGCAGGCCGTTGGTGGATACGATTCGCGGGTCGGTGATCGCCAATCTCAAAGAACTGCGCCCGGGCACGGTCCGCATTCTGTTCGTCTTCGATCCCTGGCGATCAAGCATTCTGCTGGTGGCCGGCGATAAGGCTGGGCAATGGCAGCGGTGGTATGAGGAGGCGATCCCACTGGCCGAGCAGCGATACCAACGATATTTAGAGGACCGAGCCGCTGAGGAGGGCCACCCGCGATGACGAAGCCCGGGTACGTGAAGTGGAGTGATGTCCGCGCCGAGTTCATCGAACGTGCTGGCGGCGAGGAGGCCGCCGCCGAGCGCAGGACCCTACTCCTTGCCGAGGTGACCGGGCATCGGCTGGCTGAACTCAGGCGTAGCCGAGGCCTGACCCAGCAGCAGGTGGCTGAGCGGATGGGCGTCACCAAAGGCCGCATCTCGCAGATAGAGCGGGGCAAGGTGTCCGGCCAGGAGGTTCTCGCCCGATACGCGGTCGCCCTCGGTGGCCGACTGCACCAGGCCATTTACTTCGACGACGGCGACATCGCCGCGATCGCCTGAGTCAGTCGCCGGGCGCGCCGTCCAGCCGTAGCTCGTGGTCCGCCGACACCGCGGCCTCCCGGCACATGCTCGACCCACGGCCACCGGTGACGCTGAGCTATCGCCCCCTCAGAACTCCCCTCAGAACTCGAACTCGCACCACACCGACTTCCCCTCCGGCAGCGGCCGCGCCCCCCAGGCCGCGGCCAGTGCGGCGATGATGCTGATCCCGCGGCCGTCCTCGTCGGTCTCGCGGGCCAGGCGGCGGCGGGGGAGGTGGTCGGACTGGTCGGCGACGTCGATGATCAGGCGGCGGTCGGTGCGGCGCAGGCGGAGTACCACCGGGGCGGTGCCGTGGGTGACCGCGTTGGCCACCAGTTCGCTGACCGCCAGGACCGCGGTGTCCGTCAGGTCGTCGGCGACGCCCCAGGTGGTCAGGACGCCGGCGGTGTAGCTGCGGGCGTGCGCGGCGATCTCCGGGCCGCCGACCAGTTCCACCGAGGCCGAGCGGAAGAGCGCCGCGTGCGCGCCGGTCCAGGCCGGGACGTGCGCCACCAGCAGGGCCACGTCGTCCGTGCGGACCGCGCCGGTGGGGTCCAGGCCGCCGCTGGACACCGACAGCGGGTCGATGGAGGCCAGGATGTGGTCGCGGACCAGGTCCACCGGGCCCGCGCCGGGCCGCGGCGGCTCCTCCTCCGGTGCCCGGGCGAACACCCGCCGCAGATCGCCGGTGCCGCGCTCCAGCAGCCCCTGCGTGTAGAACGCCAGATACGACCCCGGCGGCACCGCCACCGCAGCCTCCTGCCACGTCCAGTCCCCGCTGCCCAGCGACGGCCCCGAGGCCCCCTCCAGCACCGCCACGTACCCGTCCGGCAGCCGCAGCAGCGGCGGCAGGTGCCCGGCGTTGGCGTACGTCAGCGAGCCGCTGTCGGCGTCGTGCACCGCGTACACCAGCGTCGCCACCGGCGATCCGGTGCGCTCGCCGTCGAAGTCCAGCGCGTGCCGGTCCAGGTGGTACATCACCTCGCCGGGCGGCAGGTTCTGCGAGGCGTACGCCCGCACCGCCGCGCGCAGCCGGCCCATCACCGCCGCCGCCCGTACCCCGACGCCCCCGGCCTCCGGCGTCACGCCGCCGACCACCAGCGCGGTCCGGCCGGCGCCCAGCGGGATCGCGTCGTACCAGTCGCCGCCGACCTCCAGCACCGGCTCGTCGTCCAGCGAGGCGTCCTCGTAGCGCACCAGCGCCGGCAGGTAGCACGCGGCGAGCCGGATCTCGTCCGGCTGGACGATCCGCTGCGGCAGCAACGACCGCTGCAGCATCACCGCCATGTTCCGGTTGCGCGTCTCCTCCTCCAGCAGCGCCTGCTCCCGCCGCACCCGCTCGGTCTCGTCCCGGCAGAACACGGCCACGCCGCTCTGCGCCGGCACGCACACCAGCGTGTAGTACCGGTCCCCGCCGCGCCGCCGCACCAGCCGGTCCTGCAGCAGCACCGGCCGCCCGGTGTCGTAGGCCTGGTCCAGGGCCGCGGGCAGACCGGTGGCGGCCAGCTCCGGGATGGCGTCCCCGACCGGCAGCCGCAACGCCACCGACCCGAAGTCCGCCAGGCACGCGTCGTTGGCGGCCAGCAGCAGGTGATCGGGGCCGTCGGCGAGCACCGCCGGCATCGGCGCGGCGTCGAACGCCGCGTGCAGCAGCTCCTCGATCGCGGGCATGACCGGTGACTTCATGGCGGCCTTTCGACGGACGGCACAGCAACGCGCGCCGGGCTCATGAAGACACCTTGCGCGAACCATCAGTGTGGACCTCTCCCGGGGCGCGTCACGGGAACGGCGCGGGGCGATCCATCCGAACGAGGGATCGCGCAGGGTTCCCGACCGATCGCGGGACGTGACTGGGGTCCGCGTCGGCGGATAGCGGATATTCGTCCCCTGAATCGCGGTGCGAACCTTAGGCCTGTTCGAAAACCCGCAGCCGATGCGCGACCGCGGCGGCCTCGCCGCGTCCGGAAACTCCCAGTTTGGCCAGGATGTTGGACACGTGCACACTGGCCGTCTTCGTCGAGATGAACAGCCGCTCGCCGATCTGCCGGTTGGAAAGCCCCTGCGCCACCAGCGACAGCACTTCCAGCTCGCGAGCCGTCAGTCCCAGCGGCGAGCCGGAGTCGTTGCCCCGGCCGCCCTCGGGCGCCGGCGCCGCCGGCATGCAGTCGCTGATGTCCAGCCGCGCGCGCCGGGCCAGCGCCTGCACCTCCAGGCACAGCGGCCCTTCCGGCAGTGTGGCGATCGCGTTCACCGCACGGCGCAGCAGCTCGGCGGCGTGGTCGCGATCGCCGTTGGCGGCGCACGCCTCGGAGGCGCGGAAGTTGATGTACGCGGCCTGATGCGCGTGCACCCCCTCCCGGGACGCCAGCTCGCTCGCCGTGGCCCACTCCGCCGCGCCCGCGACGCCCCGCCAGCGCGCCAGCTCGGCCGCCACCTGCGCGGCGGCCGCGGCCTGGCTCGGAGTCAGCGCCGGAAGCCGCCCGGCGCGCTCGGCCAGCGCGGCGACCATCGCCGATCCCGCGGCGTCCGTGGCCGACGTCCCGGAACGCGCCGCGGCCCGCGTGGTCTCGGCGTGGTCGGCCTCGGCCATCGCCATCGCGGTCAGCACCCGCCAGGCGTACCGCTCGTCGCCGAGGAACTGCGGCTTGTCCAGGAAGACCTGGAAGGCCGTGCGCGCCTCGCCGATCGAGCGGGTCAGCCACACCGCCTTCTCGATCTCCCGGCGGATCCCCGGCAGCGCGTATTGGTGCTCGAAAGTACGGCTCGGGATCCGCGCGCCCAGCGCCGCCTCCCCGCGCGCCACCTCGGGGTCCCCGCTGAGCAGCGCCAGATCGGCCAGGTACTCGTGCGTGGTGGCCCCGTGGATGCCCGGCGGGTCCAGATCCAGGCTGGAGTTCAGCGCGGCCTTGGCGCGGTCCCAGTCGCCGAGCGCGATCAGCGATTCGGCCATGTTCAGCCAGAGCATGCTCTCGGCCACCCGCAGCCGCACCCCGCGCCGCATCAGCTCGCCCAGTCCGGCCCGGGCCACCTGTACGGCCTCCTGGTGCCGGTCCAGCGTCTCCAGCGCGCTGCACAGGTTGATGTAGCCGCGGCCGATGATGCCCGGATCGCCGTACCCGAGGCTGTCGATGATGGCCTGCCGCAGGATCGCCAGGCCCTCCTCGTGCGTGCCCAGCGAGACCTGCCCGGCCAGCACCGTGCCCTTGGTGATGGCCGCCGCGATCCGGTACAGATCCGAGTCGATCTTCTCCGCCAGGACCGCGGTCTCCTCGGCGAAGCGCAGCGCGGCGTCGATGTCGTCGGACGTCAGCATCTTGATGAACGAGGCGCTGTTGGTGATCTGCACGCGCACCTGCGGACTGGACTCGCCGTCGACCAGGTCCAGCGCGGCCCAGATGTCGGCCATGCCGTCGCCGCGGCCCAGGATGTGGTGGTCCCGGCTGCGCAGGTGGTGCAGCAGAGCGGCCAGCTCGCGGTCCTGATCCGGGTCGACGCGTTTGAGCGCTTTGTCAGTCAACGACAGCGCACGATGCGGATCCCCGGCCAGATGCGCGGCGCAGGCGGTCTTGTAGAGCAGCCGCGCGTAATCCAGGCCCGGCGAAGGGACCTGGTCCCACAGATCCAGCGCGCGTTCCAGCATCTGGTGTTCTTCGACGTACGCGTAGCGCGCGTCGGCGGCCTCGGCCGCACTCAACGCCGCGTCATAGGCGCGCGGATAGTCCCGCGCCGAATACCAGTGGTGCGCCAGCTCCACTTCCCGCGCCTCGGCCGCGACCAGCGACGGCTCGGCCTCCAGCAGCTCGGCGTACTTGCGGTGCAGGGCGGAGTGCTCGCCCGGCAGCAGCTCGTTGTGCACGGCCTCCCGCAGCAACGCGTGCCGGAACCGGTAGCTCGTCGGCGTCTCGCCGGGGATCAGGATGTGCGCCTGGAAGGCCGGCCGGATCTGCTCGTTGAGCTCGTCGTCGGTCGCCCCGGTGACCAGGAGCAGGAACCGGTGGTCCACCGGCGGCAGCGCGGCCGACAACAGCCGCAGCATCCGCTGCGTGGGCTCGGGAAGCTGCTCCACCTTGATCAGCAGCAGGTCCCGCAGCGTGTCGGACAGCGCGAAGCCCCCGACGTCGGAGGGCATCAGGCTCGAACCGTCCGCCGCGCACGCCAGCTCCTCGGTGAAGAACGGGTTCCCCTCGGCGCGCGCGAACACCTCCTCGGCGAACCCCGGCGGCAGGTCCCGGCCGGTCCGGCCGTAGATGGCGGCCAGCTGCTCGGCGGTCTCGCCGGTGGTTAGCGGCCCCAGATCGATGCGCCGCACGCCCCGGATCCGGTCCAGCTCGGCCAGGAACGGCCGCAGCGGATGCCCGCGGTGCAGGTCGTCGGTGCGGTAGGTGCCGACGATCAGCACCCGCGAGTCGCGCAGCGAGCGCGACAGGAAGCCCAGCAGGTCCCGGGTCGACCGGTCGGACCAGTGCAGGTCCTCCAGGACCAGCAGCAGCGTCTCCGCCGACCCCAGGTCCTCCAGGAGCCCCAGGACGGCGTCGAACAGGTGCCCCCGCACCGACTGCTCGCCGGCCCGCGTCACGGCCGGCAGCGCGTCGCTGTGCCGCTCCATGCCGGCCGGGCGCATCATCGCGCCGCGCGGCGAATCGTCGCCGGACAGTCCTTCGGCCAGTTCCGGCAGCAGCCACGCGAGCTCGCGGCGGCGCACGCCGTCGCCGTCCCCGAACGCGCCGGGCCAGTCGCGCAGCAGCTGACGCAGCGCCGCGACGAAGGGGGCGTAGGCCACCCCCTCGTCGCCGAGCTCCGCGCAGCCCCCGATGAGTACGCGAACGTCCGTCACAGGAGTCCCGCCGGCGTCGTCGGCCCGTCCGGCCCCGGACCCCGTGGGATCCGGGCCGAGCAGCGGCCTGACGAACTCCTCGATCAGCCGGGACTTGCCGATCCCGGCGTCCCCGCCGACGACCACCACCGCGGGCTCGCCGTCCGAAGCGCTGGCCAGCAGAGAGCGGAGCTTGGACAGCTCCGGCCCGCGGCCGACGAAGACGGGGCTCACCTGGCGCATCGACACATGGTCGAGCATCGCACAGGGGTCCCGCTCAGGTCATCGACCTTTCACCGGAACGTGATCCGCCGTGCACGGTATGTACCTTGTCCGCGGATATGTCCTGGCACCGGCGGGCGCGCTTGGCCAGTCCGTACCGGCGGGCCTGGTCGATCAGGTCGGTGCGGTGGGCGTTGGCGATCTCCACGGTGAAAACGGTGTTGTTCATGATCTCGGTTCCCCTTGTCTGTCGAAGGTCCCCACTTCGGTGACATGTACTAGTCTCCAGCGGGAGGCACCACCTACACATGAGGCAACCGGCCAGTCCTTGGGGGGTGAGGTACCTTAGGTATGGTCATCAGGTACCTCAGAGGGGCTTACTGCACAGGCCGCGGGGTTTGTCGAAGACTTATCCGGGGCTGAGCTGGGGTCAGCGCGACTGTGCACGCCGCGCGGAGTCCGCCGCGTACCGCGCCCCGGAGACCGCTCCGTGCGGCACCGCGGCCTCGATCCGGGCCAGCTGCTCGGCGGTCAGCTCGACGTCTGCGGCGGCCGAGTTCTCGTCGAGGTACTTGATCCGCTTGGTCCCCGGGATCGGCACGATGTCCGGCCCCTGGGCCAGCAGCCAGGCCAGCGCCAGCTGGACCGGCGTGTGCCCGCTCTCCTCGGCGACCGCGCGCAGCTCCGCGACCAGCTTCAGGTTCGCCTCCAGGTTCCCGTCGGCGAACCGCGGGTTGTCGCGCCGGAAGTCGTCGGCGGCCAGGCCCTCCAGCGACGTGATGGTGCCGGTGAGCAGCCCGCGGCCGACGGGGGAGTAGGGCACGATCCCGATCCCCAGCTCGCGCGCCACCGGCAGCACCTCGGCCTCGATGTCCCGGGTGAACAGCGAGTACTCGCTCTGCAGCGCGGCGATCGGGTGCACGGCGTGCGCGGCGCGCAGCGTCTCCGGGCCCACCTCGGACAGCCCCAGGTGCCGCACCTTCCCCGCCCGCACCAGCTCCGCCATCGCGCCGACCGACTCCTCGACCGGGACGTCGGGGTTGTTGCGGTGCATGTAGTAGAGGTCGATGTGGTCCACGCCGAGCCGGGTCAGCGAGGCGTCGACGGCCGTCCGGATGTACTCGGGGTCGTTGCGCACCGAGCGCTCGTCGGTCTCCGGATCGCGCCGGATCCCGAACTTGGTGGCCAGCACCACCCGGTCCCGCCGGCCGCCCTGCAAAGCCCGCCCGACCAGCTTCTCGTTGGCACCCCTGCCATACATGTCGGCGGTGTCCAATAGCGTCACCCCGAGATCATCGACCGCGCGGTGGATCACCGAGATCGACTCCGCCTCGGACTCGGGGGTGACGCTGTAGAAGTCGGACATCCCCATGCACCCGAGTCCCAGCGCGGAGACGCGCGGTCCGTCACTCCCAAGGATGCGGTACTTCATGAAGCAGCTCCCGTCACAGAATTCACCCGTCACCCGCGCCGACCGCCGTCGTTGGACACGGTGTCTGGAAGACGGTGTCGCCGGACGTCGCGGAGACTGGAGGACATACAGATGAGTGTCGCAAGTCTTGACGATCACGTCGCCCCGGATTATCGGAACTGGGTGGGGGTGCTGTTCGCGGTGCACCAGAAGGTCGAGGTGCGGGGGCTGGACGGGGAACCGGGGCCCGAGTTCTGCACGTGCGGAGACGTGTGGCCGTGCCGCAGCGAGGTGATGGCGTCGCGGATACTGGATTTCCCCTTATGATCGACCAGCTTTGGGCGACGGACGTCTGGCGCCTGTCAGACTCCTGACGCTCCTGATGCGCTGCCGAGTCGGCCGAGGCCTTCGGCGACGACGGCCGTCAGCAGTCGCGCGTGGCGGCCGTCCGGGTCGAAGACCGTGACGTATCACCAGCGGAAGTCGCCTGCGGTCCTGATGTCTTGGATGCGCTGTGCCAATCGCCGCGCGTGCTCGATGATCGAGTCCTGATTCCGTAGCCGCCCAGGCTTCGCGTCATCGACGTACCGGCCTGCCAGAATTACTCCGGCATCGCGGACATCGGCTGCCGGGAACGCTGGTCGGCGCCGGGGGACGCAGGCCGAGATTGCTCGGCGCCGCCAGCAGGGCGATCACCAATCCAGGTTCTCCGGCGTTTCGACAGCCTGCTGATACGGCAGCTCGGCCTTCTTCCCGAACAGCGTCCCGGCGATGGCCGTCAGTTCGTCGTCGCCGTCCGCGTCGATCGGCTCCACCGCCCACCGCCGCTCGCGCTCCAGCGGCTGCTGGTTCCCCGAGGCGATCGCCCGTACCGGCGCGGCGGGCGCCGGCAGGGCCGCGATGCGCTCCGCCTCGGCCGCCTCCAGCGCCGCCGTCTCCTCGGCCGAGCCGGGTGGCAGGGCCGCCGCCGTCGCGTTCGCGGCCAGCAGCGCGGCCATGTCCGCCGAACTCTCGGTCATGGCGCGGTCGGTGAACACCAGCGGCCGCTCGTGCTCGGTGATGATGTGCTTCACGACCTGCACGTCGCCGTTCACGTCCCACACCGCGATGCCCGGCGTCAGCGACGGGATGATCTCCACCGCCCAGCGCGGCAACCCCAGGACTTTGCCCGTGGTGCGCGCCTCGTCGGCTTTCTGCATGTAGACCGTGCGGGTTGAGGCCATCTTCAGGATCGCCGCCGCCTCGCGGGCCGCGGCCCCGTCCACCACGTCCGACAGGTGGTGCACCACCGCGACGAATGACAGGCCGAGCCGTCGCCCGAACTTCAGCAGCCGCTGGAACAGCTGCGCCACGAACGGCGAGTTGATGATGTGCCAGGCTTCTTCGACCAGCAGGATGCGCTTCACCCGGTCCGGGCGCAGCCACGTGTGCTCCAGCCAGACGCCGACGATGGCCATCAGGATCGGCATGCCGATCGAGTTGCGGTCGATGGCCGACAGGTCGAAGACGATCAGCGGCGAGTCCAGGTCGATGCCCTGCGTCGTCGGGCCGTCGAACATGCCCGCCAGGTCGCCGTCGACCAGGCGGTCCAGGACCAGCGCGACGTCCAGGCCCCAGGCCTGCACGTCCTCTATGGTCACGTTCATGTCCTCGGCGGCGCTGGTCAGCGGCGTGCGCAGGGCCTCGACGACGTCGGACAGGATCGGCTGCCTGCCGTACTTCAGCCCCGCCTCGCCGACCCGCAGGTGCGCCGCCTTCAGCGCGTAGCCGGCGCGCTCGTCCAGCGGCCGGCCCTGGGCCACCTCGACTATGGTGCGCAGCAGCGCGAGCTGCCCGGTGGTGGCGATCGCCGGGTCCAGCGGGTTCAGGCGGATGCTGTCGCCGCGCACGCCGTGCGGGTCCAGGCGGACCGGGGTGACGCCGAGGGATTCGGCGATCAGGTGCCACTCGCCGACGCCGTCCTCGCCCTGCGCGTCCAGGACCACCACCTGGCGGTCCTTGAAGCGGAGCTGGCGCAGCACGTACGTCTTCTCCAGCGCGGACTTGCCGTTGCCGGACTCGCCGAGCACCAGCCAGTGCGGGGCCGGCAGCTGCTGGCCGTAGAGCTGGAAGGGGTCGTAGACGTAGCCCTTGCCGGAGTACACCTCGCGGCCGATGATGACGCCGGAGTCGCCCAGGCCCGGCGCGGCGGTGGGCAGATACACCGCCTGCGCCTGCGAGGACGAGGTGCGCACCGGCGGTCGGCTGGTCTCGACCTTGCCGAAGACCAGCGAGGCGAAGCCCTCGGTCAGGGAGTCCATGATGGAGCGTCCGGCCATGGCGTGTCCGTCTCCTTACTTCCGCAGCCCGGTCGCGAACGGCAGGGTGTTGGTGAACGCCCTGTGGTGCTCGCGGTCGCACCACTCCAGCTTGAGGAACGACTTGCCCGCCGAGGCCCGGATCGTGCGTTTGTCCCGGTTCAGCTGCTCCGGCCCGCGCGCCGAGACCGTGATGTAGCCGACCAGGTTCACCCCGGCGGCGCCGGAGGCCAGGTCCTCGCCGCGCTGGTCGACGCGGCCGGCGTGGGCCCGCTCGCGCGGGTCGTCGACCCGGCCGAGCTTGGCCTGGCGCGAGGCCTCGGCGTCGGTGTTGATCTTCTCGGTGAGCATCCGCTCGATGGCGATGTCGGTGGGCTCCAGGTCCATCGTCACCCCGACCGTGCGGATCACGTCGGGGGTGTGCACCAGCAGCGGCGCCAGGAAGTTCACGCCGACCGGGGTCAGCGGCCACTCCTTGATCCACGCGGTGGCGTGGCACCAGGGCTCGGCGGTGACCGACTCGCGGGTCTTGGCGCGCAGGAACTGCGGATGCGTGGCGTCGAGCTCGGCCGGCCAGGCGTTGCGCCGGGACATGGCGTGCAGGTGGTCGATCGGGTGATCGGGGTCGTACATGGAGTGGATCAGCGAGGACAGCGCGACCGGGCCCAGCGGCTGGCGTACCTTGATGTCGGCGTCGGCCAGCCGGGCGCAGATGTCGGCGAGCTCCCGGGCCATGATGATGCCCAGGCCCACGTCCACCGCGCCGCGGCCGATGACGTAGGCCTCGGAGGCCAGCTCCTTGGTGTAGGGCATGCACGCGACCAGATAGGCCCGGTGCTGCTCGGAGGAGGTCGAGACCATGGACAGCAGGTGCTCGTAGGACTCCTGGAGCCAGCGGGGGGACTGCTCGTCGCCGCGTCGGGCGACGTCTTTGGCGTGCGCGTCGGGATCGGCCGGCAGGGTGCGGGCGAGCATCTGCAGCCGGGTGACGAAGCCGTCGCCGTTGGCCACGTGCCGCAGCAGGGTGCCGAACCGGTCGACCAGCGCCTCCTGATCCTCGGAGTCCCGCGAGCCGACGCCGGGGCCCTCGATCTCCAGCGTGGCGGTGACGGTCCGCCGGTCCAGGTGCATCAGCACCGCGATCTCGTCCGGCCCGAACTGCGCCCGCAGCCACCGCAGCCGCCCCACCCCCGGAGGGGGACCGATCTCGACCTCCCCGCCGTCCATCCGCGTCCCGGCCTCCATGGCGCGCGACCGCCAGGTGGCCTGCGGCGAGCGCAGCAGACGCTTGTAGGAGCGGTTGATCTCGAACCACTTGTAGATGGTGCGGCCGTTGTAGGGCATGAACACGACGACCAGCGCCAGCGCCGGACCGGCGAGGATGCCCAGCACCTTCAGGAAGGTGGTGGGCACGAAGAAGCCGGAGAGCAGCGAGAGCGCACAGCAGACCACGATGACGCCGATCTCACCGGTCTCCCGGTTGCGCCCGATCAGCGCGCTGGG
This sequence comes from Catenulispora sp. GAS73, assembly GCF_041262085.1. NCBI lineage: Bacteria > Bacillati > Actinomycetota > Actinomycetes > Catenulisporales > Catenulisporaceae > Catenulispora > Catenulispora sp. GAS73. Next base: position 10,350 of record NZ_JBGCCM010000015.1, on the reverse strand, counting down.
CTTGGCCTTGCCCAGCAGATAGGCGCGACGGTACTGCGGTGGCTCCTGCTGGGTGGTGCTCATGGCCGGGCCCCCCGTCGGCTCCCGCCCGCGGCGCGGGTCGCTGCGGGGCGGTGGTCACTGCTTGGCGTGGTGCTCACGGCGGTGCCTTCCAGCGGGGGTGCGGGTGTTCTCGGTGCGCGGCCGGGGGTTCTCCTTGACGGTACCTGGGACGCTACCTGGGTGGGGGTGGTGGCGGGGTCGCAGGGGACGGATTTGGTGGTGGTGGAGCGGGTGCCTGAACTCTTGTCGTCTGTTGTCACGTTCCTCGCCTCCTTCCCCGGTCTCGTCAGGAACCGCCGCGCGGAGGCGGCGGAGGGTTGGGGACCACGGGAGCCGGCGTGGCGCGCAGGCGTGAGGGAGAGGTGGCCGAGCCGCCGTTGCCGCCACCACCGCCGTTACCCCCGCCCCCCGTCCCACCGGCACCGCCCTGACCGCCACCATCGGCACCGGGCCGCACCGTCAGGGCCCTGCCGGTGTGCGCCGCGATCCCGGCCGCGGCACCCGCGCCGCCAGCGAGCGCACCCACCGACATCCCAGCGATCGCACTACCCATGTTGCCGCCGCCCCCGCCCCCGGCGAAGGCACCGCTGATGCGATTGGCGTGCGTGGCCATCCCGTTGCGCATCGTGCCAGCCGGGGACGTGAACGCGGCACTGGTGATCGCGGCCTTGCCGATCTTCGCCGCGCGCTCCTTCTGCAACGTCAGCATCTCGTCGCCGAAGGCCGGCACGAACCGGTAGACCAACCCGGAGGCGAAGATCGACAGAATCATGATCGCCAGCCCGGACAGCACCGCGCTGAACGAGTCCTGATTCCCGGAGGACACAGCGGTGGCGAGCGACAGCACGATCACGATGATCGGCTTGATGAGGTCGATGGAGATCATCAACCCTACCCACCGCCGAATGTGCCCCCACATGGACTTGTCGACGAACCCGGCATACACGGCGGTCGCCAGCGCCGCCCCGACGTAGAGCATCGCAGCCCGAATGATGAGCTCCAGCCAGAGCAACGCGGAAGCGATCATCGACAGCACCGAGACGAAGATCAGCATGATCGGCCCCCCGCCCAACCCCGAGTTCGGATCGAGGGCATGCGAGAACGACGCCAGGAACCCGTTCCGATCAGCGGTGGAGCCGTTCCCGATGGCATCGGAGACACTGTCGGTGATCTTGACCATCCCGGCCAGAATCACCGGCGTGAAGGCCGAGGCCAGAACCGCCATCCACAGGAACCCAGTCGCCTCACCTATAGCGGTGATGATCGAATCTCCCCGCACCGCCCGCTTCACCACGGACAACAACCAGAGCAGCACGGTCAGGATCGCCGACGCCGCGAACACGATCGCGTACTGCTTCAGGAAGCCCATGTTGGTGAAGTTGACCGTCGCGGTCTTGGTGATCGCATCCGACAGGTTGTTGATGACCCACTGCGCCGCCTCGGCGCAGCCGCGGGCGATGGAGCCGAGGGGGTCAGTGACGGCGCCGCCTAGCGTAGGGGCGCCGTTTTGGGTTCCGGGCGGGGCGGGGGTGCCGTTGACCATCTGCTGGGTGTTGTCGCAGGCCTTTTTGACCGCGCCGAACAAAAGAGCGCAGGGGTCAGACGGCGCTGCTGGCAGCGGCGCGATGTCAGGGCGCATATCGGAGCCTCGCGAACTGCTCGGCGGCCTTTTGCAGGTCGGTGGCCGAAGAAGCCTGCTGTGTGCCTCCGACTGGAGTCGGTCCGTCGATCTGAGCGAAGTCGTTCCAGCGCCAGTCGTTGTTGACCCAGGTCAGCGTGATCGTGAGCGTGGTCCATGTGGCACTCACCGGATAGGTCGAGCCGTTGCCGGCGATCCCGTCGATGGTGCAGGTCCAGACGTCGACCACGGCCTTGGTATTCGTGTACGAATCCACTCGAACTCCCGCCGGTACACCGCGGTACACAAGCGTCTGGCCCGCAGGGGGATTCCCGTTTGCATCTAGGCCATACCCGCGAGCGGCAGCGCCGAAAGCAGCGTCGAGTTCGGTTTGGAGGTGCGGTGCTATCGCGGGATCCGCGATTGCCTGGATCATCGCGTGTCGCTGATTTGTGTGAACCATCGCTTCTGACACATATGCCGCGACATAGTTACTCGCGGCAGCCTCGGCGCCACTCTGCGTGTCTTGATAACCCGTCAACACGCCGTTTGCGGACTGCGTCGGAAAAGCAGGACTCGAAGCCCCCGTCGACGCGCTCTGCCCCACCGTGGCCGTGGCCGCAGGCACCCCGCCCCCGACGCCCGTGCTGGCGCCCTGGCTCGTGGCGTTGTTGTTGTGCTTGCTGCTGTTGATCGCGATCACCGCCGCGACCACCACCACGATCGCGGCCAGGGCCAGGACGCCGCGGCCGCGGCGTCCGCGGGGGGCTTTGAACTCGCCTTCGTAGGGGTCCTTGGGGAGGCGGATGACGGTTTGCGGCTGCTCGATGCGCGGTGCGCGTCCGGGCCGGCCGCGGCGCGGTCCGCCGTCGCCCGTGCGGCCCGGACCGCCGCTACCGCCGTCGATAACCATGTTCAAGTCTCCCCACCCCGGACGTCCCGGTCGTGTTACATCGTCGTCGTGTCGGGCCACCAGTTCCTAACAAATACCCGGATGGCTTCGTGCCGGTTTGCCGGGCGGCGCGCGGTGGCAGTGCTTTGGGTTGGTCTCGGCCTCGGGTGAGGCCTTGGGCGAGGTTGCCGATGTGATCGCCGCGCCGTGGGCTGCGCCGGCCGTCGGTCTGATCGCGGTGCGCTGCGCCGGTCAGATCGCCATGCCGTAGACGATGGTGAACAGGGTGCCCAGGGATCCGATGATGAACACACCGGTCAGGCCGGCCACGATCAGGCCCTTGCCCTGCTCGGCCGAGAAGGTGTCGCGCAGCGCCGTGGCGCCGATGCGCTGCTTGGCCGCGCCCCAGACCGCGATGCCCAGGCAGATGATGATCGCGGTGGCCATGATGACCTCGATCATCACCCTGGCCTCGTTGCCGACCTGGCCGAAGGGACCCCAGTTCGGGGCGATTCCGCCGATGATCGTGTTGATGTCGTTGCCCGAGGGCGGTGCCGGCGTCGGGGTAGCGGTGAGGAACGTGGCCACGGTGTGCGCCGCGCCATGCAGAGTTTGCAGTGCAGACACGATGACCGCCTGCCTCCAGTCCTGTGGTTATAACGGTGGTGTTCGTCGTACTCACGATGTGGTGTCACTGCCGGTAGCGTAGGGAACTCAGTCTACGAGGATGACGCGGACGGCAGATACCTTGTCTATGGTGTCGTTTTCCTCGATCCGTCTGCGGCACACCTTGGTTATCGGTTGATCCGATGATCAACTGAAGGGAGGAAGGGTTCTGATGAAGACATCGATCATCGTCGGCGCGTCGCTGGTGGCGACTCCCTTCCTTCTGGTAGGCGCGATCGTCGTCGGCACCATGAGCGTGGCCGCCGGCAGCTCCAGTCTGAGCACCGTCGGGCGGATCGCCGACGGCACCGTGCCGGCCGCGGATTCCGCGCTGATGGAGCAGTACGGCCACATGTGCCCGGAGCTCACCCCCTCCCTGCTGGCCGCGCAGCTGTATCAGGAGTCGGGCTTCAACCCGACCATCGTCTCCCCGGCCGGTGCCATAGGGATCGCCCAGTTCATGCCCGGCACCTGGCCCAACTGGTCATCACCGCAGGACGGGGACGGCAAACAGGATCCGCGCAACCCGGCCGACGCGATTCCGGCCGCCGCGCGCTATGACTGCGCCATCGCGCACCAGGTCTCCGGGGTCGGGGGCGACGCCGTCTCCAACATGCTGGCCGGTTACAACGCCGGCCCCGGTGCGGTCGAGCAGTATGGCGGAATCCCGCCATACGCCGAGACGCAGAACTACGTCAAGAACATCAAGGCCCTGGAGCAGGCCTTCCGCGCGCCGGACCCGACCATCGCGCCCTCCGACATGGCCGTGCGCGCGATCGCCTACGCCTACAACCGCCTCGGCACGCCCTACGAGTGGGGCGGCGACGGCACCGACGGCCGCTTCGACTGCTCCGGCCTGGTCCAGGCCGCCTACACCTCGGTCGGCATCACCATGCCCCGCACCGCCTCCGAGCAGTGGTACACCGGCCCGCACGTCCCGGTCGCCCAGCTCCAGCCCGGCGACCTGGTCTTCTACGCTACCGACCTGTCGAACCCGGGCAGCATCCACCACGTCGGCATCTACGTCGGCGGCGGCGTGATGATCGACGCCCCGCACACCGGCGCCGCGATTCGCTTCGACCCGATCGGCGCCGCCGACTACCTCGGCGCCACCCGCCCGCAGCCGCTGGTGGTCGGGGCCGCGGTGGACGCCGCCACGCCGCAGGCCGAGCGCACGACGGGCCCGCCCGGCGCGATCCCGGGCAACCCGGCGCAGAACACGGCGCCGGCCACCAACCCGGCCCCGACGACGCCCACGCCGACCGGCAGCCCCGCACCGACCGGAGCGAAGGCGCCCGCCGTGCTCCCGAAAACGACGAAGAGCTCAAAGCGCTGAGGGCGGCGGCCGCGGAGCCGAAGCTCCCGACCACCGCCCTCCGGCGCAGCCAACCACCGCCCTCCGGCGCAGCCAACCGCCGCGTTCACATCGCAGCCAACCGCCACGTTCACATCGCGGGCACCTTGTCCAGGAACCCGGCGACCGCCCCGATCCGCCCGTCGGGCGCGATCAGCGCCACATCGAACCCGACCACCAGCGCCTCGTCCCCGCCCGCCGCCAGCTCCCAGGTGAAGCGCACGACGTCGTGGTGCGCGTCCGGCTCCCCGGCCAGCCGGAACGTCAGCCCGGCGAACTGCCCCTGCGCCCCGCCTATCAGGGCACTGAGCTCCGCGTGTCCGTGCACCGAAGCCAGCGGATCGGTGTACTCGACCTCCTCGACGAAGACCTCCGCGACCTTCTTGGCGCGGGCGTCGGCGTCGGTCTCGTTCCACGCGGCGATGTAACCGTCGATGAGGTTCTTGACGTCAGTCATGGCACTGCCTTCCGTTCCGGCCCCGGCTTGCCCGGCGGCCTGTGCCCTCAACGATGCCGCCGGGGGCCATGACCTCACGATTACTTGCCAGGTAATGCATGCGGCGGCTTCCTTACCTGTCAGGTAATCGTCCCCATGACCCCCGCGAAGCCATCGTTGACCCCATGACCACCACCGATACCCGGCCGACGACACCGGCCAGCGAGGCGCACGAGGCGCCCGCACCGCGCACCGAAGCACAAGCCCCGCGCGACACCGCCCGGGCCCAGAACCTGACGCTCCTGGTCCTCCTCGCGGGGATCTTCATGACCACCCTCGACATCTTCATAGTCAACGTCGCGATCCCCGCCACCCAGCGCGACCTGCACGCCTCGCCGGCCGCGATCCAGTGGATCGTCGCCGGGTACGGCCTCACCGTCGCAGCGGGCGTCATCACCGCGGGTCGGCTGGGAGACATGTTCGGGCGCCGCCGGATGTACGCGCTCGGCATGGCGCTGTTCACCGCCGCGTCGGCCGCCTGCGGGATGGCGCCGACCGCCGGCATCCTCATCGCCTCGCGGGTCGTGCAGGGCGTCGGGGCGGCGCTGCTGAGTCCGCAGACGCTGGCCATCATCGGCACCGCCTTCGAAGGCGCGAAGCGGGTGCGCGCCTTCACCGCCTACGCCCTCGCGATGGGGCTGGCCGCGGTCTTCGGCCAGCTGATCGGCGGCGTGCTCATCGACCTGAACTTCTCCGGGCTCGGCTGGCGCAGCTGCTTCCTCATCAACGTGCCGGTCGGCGCCGTCGCCCTGACCCTCGTGCCCCGCGCCGTGCCGGAGTCCAGGGCCGAGGGCGCCCGGACGCGCCTCGACGTGCCCGGCGTCGTGATGGTCAGCGGCGCGCTCGTCGCGACCGTGCTGCCGCTCATCCAGGGGCAGAGCCAGGGCTGGCCGCTGTGGACCTGGCTGAGCTTCGGCGCCGCGCTGGTCCTGTTCGGCGCCTTCGGGTGGTACCAGGGCCGCCTGGCCGCCGCCCAGAAGTCGCCGCTGATCGACCCGGCGCTGTTCCGCAGCAAGGGCTTCACCCGGGGCATCATCGCCCAGATCGTGTTCTGGACGGGCCAGGGCTCGTTCTTCCTGATCTTCGCCCTCTACCTGCAGATCGGCCGCGGCCTCGACGCCCTGCACGCCGGTCTGGTCTTCACCGCGATCGGCATCGGCTACCTGCTCACCTCGATGGTCGCGCAGAAGCTCACCGCGCGCCTCGGCCGCCAGACCGCCGCCGTCGGCACGCTGCTGATGGCCGTCAGCCTGGTGGACCTGATCGTCACGCTCCACCTCACCGGCACCCACGGCTCGCTGCTCTGGACGATCCCGGCGCTGGTCGGCGACGGCGCCGGCATGGGTCTGGCGATCGGCCCGCTGGCCGCCGGGGCCATGGGCCGGGTCGCCCCGCACCACACCGGCGCCGCCTCGGGCGTGGTGTCCACGGTGATGCAGGTCGGCGGCGCGGTCGGGGTCGCGGTGATCGGCATCGTCTTCTACTCCGCCCTCGGCTCCTCCACCACCCCCGCCGCCTACACCCACGCCTTCACCGCCGGGCTGGAACTCCTGGTCGGCGTGGCGGTCGCGGTGACGGTCCTGCTCCAGTTCGACAAGGACTAGTGCTCACCACGGACACGGCGTGACCACCCGGCAGCGGCCCGGGCGGCCGCGCCGTTTCGCGTTGTCCGCCTCCCCACGCAGTACCCCGAGTGACTCCCGTCGTACGACTACACCGCAGCGTCTCCGAAGGTGGAATCGACGGTATGACCACCACGATCGGTAAAACGAACACCTCCAGCACCACCACGGCACCCGCCGCCCGCGCGGTGGCCGCGGTCAAGCAGTACGGCGGCGGCGACGCGGCCGTCCGCGCCCTCGACGGCGTCACCGTCGCGCTCCCCGCCGGCCGCTTCACCGCCGTCATGGGCCCCTCCGGATCCGGCAAGTCGACCCTCATGCACTGCCTGGCCGGCCTGGACCGGCTCACGTCCGGCCAGGTCTACGTCGGCGACGTCGAACTCGGCTCCGCCTCCGACAAGCAGCTCACGCTCCTGCGCCGGGAGAAGCTCGGCTTCGTCTTCCAGTCCTTCAACCTGCTGCCCACGCTCTCGGCCGCGGAGAACATCACGCTCCCGCTGGACCTGGCCGGCCGCGCGCCGGACAAGGACTGGCTGGACACCGTCGTGCGCACCGTCGGCCTTGCCGACCGGCTCAAGCACCGGCCCGCCGAGCTCTCCGGCGGCCAACAGCAGCGCGTCGCCGTCGCGCGCGCCCTCGCGTCACGGCCCGAGGTCGTGTTCGCCGACGAGCCCACCGGCAACCTCGACTCCCGGTCCGCGGCCGAGGTCCTGGGCCTGCTGCGGGCCATGGTCACGGATCTGGGCCAGACGCTGGTGATGGTCACTCACGACCCCTCGGCCGCCGCCTACTCCGACGAGGTCCTGTTCCTGGCCGACGGCCGCCTCGTGGACCGGCTGGAACTGCCCACCCGGGACGCCGTCCTGGCCCGCATGCAGCGCTTCGGCGAATAAGGAGGCTGACGGACGTGCTCACCATCGCTCTGCGCAACCTCACCGTCCGCCGCCGACGGCTGATCGGCACGTTCCTCGCCGTGTTCCTCGGCGTCGCCTTCCTGGCCGGCACCCTCACGCTGAACGCGACGCTGTCGCGCAACTTCGACAACCTCTTCGCGACCGCCGACTCCGGCGTCGCGGCCGTCGTGCACTCGGACACGCTGATCGCGTCCAGCGGCACCGGCACGCCCCTCGGCGGCCTGCGCGCCCCGATCCAGTCGCAGCTCGCTGATTCGCTGCGCACAGTGCCCGGCGTCGCCGACGCGCAGCCCGACATCGTCGGCTACGGCCAACTCCTCGGCGCGGACGGCAAAGCCGTCGGCGGCAACGGCCCGCCGCGCACCGCCGGCAACTGGATCCCGTCCGCCACGCTGAACGCGTACCACCTGGTCTCCGGGCGCGCGCCGCGCGACGTGCCGGCCGGGCAGCCGGTCGAGGCCGTGATCAACCGCGGCGCCGCCGACTCCGGGCACTTGAGGATCGGCGACACCGCGATCGTGCAGACCCCGCTGCCGGTCCGCGTCACGATCGTGGGCATCGCCGGATTCGGGACGCAGGGCGGGATCGGGCAGGTGACGTACACCGGATTCACGCAGTCGGTCGCGGAGAAGTACATCGCGCGCCCCGGCCAGGCGTCACAGATCCTGATCGCGGCGAAGAGCGGTGTGTCTCAGGACTCTGTCGTCGCCGCCGTCTCGAAGGCGCTGCCGCCGGGAGTCTCGGCGATCAGCGGCGCGGCCTACACGAAGGCGACCACGGACGCGATCGGCACGGCGTTTCTGACCTTCTTCAAGGGCTTCCTGCTGGTCTTCGCGGCCGTGGCCCTGCTCGTCGCGTCGTTCTCGATCCACAACACCTACACGATCCTCATCGCCCAGCGGACGCGCGAGAACGCCCTGCTGCGAGCGCTCGGGGCGTCGCGAAGCCAGATCCTGCGGTCCTCGTTGGGCGAGGCGGCGGCGCTGGGGCTGGCGGCGTCGGCGGTCGGCGTGGTCGGTGGATTGGGGATCGCGCAGGCGCTGAAGGCCCTGTTCGACGCGGCCGGATTCGCTTTGCCCGCCGGGGGATTGGCGGTGACCGGGTCGACGATCGCGATCGCGCTGCTGGTCGGCGTCGGCGTGACCGCCTTGGCCGCGCTGTCGCCGGCGGTGCGGGCGTCGCGGGTGGCGCCGCTGGCGGCGCTGCGGGAGGCGTCGGTGGGGGAGACGCGGTCCGGATTCGGACGCGTGCGGACGCCGATCGGCGCGGTGCTGCTGGTCGGCGGGGTGGCGCTGGCCGTGGCGGGCGGTTCGCTGGCGATGGCCGGCGCCGGGGCCGCGGCCACCACGGTCGCCGTGGTGATGCTCGGACCGGTCGCGGCACGCGGCGCGGTGCGGGTGCTCGGGGCTGTGGTCACCGGCGGCGGACGGCTCGCGGGGACAACTGGAGTTCTGGCGCGGCGCAATGCCGCGCGGGATCCCCGGCGGACGTCGGCGACCGCTACCGCGCTGATGGTCGGCGTCGCCGTGGTGACGTTGCTGACGGTGTTCGCCACATCGGTGAAGGCGTCGCTGAAGTCTGATGTGGACCGGTCGTTCGTCGGGGACCTCGCGGTGTCGGCGCCGGGCTTCGGAGGCGGCGGGTTGAGCCCGCAGATGGCTGCTGATCTGCAGAAGGTGCCGGGTGTCGCGGCGGCTGTGGGGATCGGGCAGGGCACGGCTTCGATCGGCGGCTCGGCGGAGAACGTGACGTTCGCCGACACCGGGAAGCTGGATCAGGCGGTTTCGGTGGACGTGCGGTCCGGCTCGGTTTCGGCGCTGGACGGCGGCCGGGCGGTCGGCGTGTCGGCCTCCGAGGCGAAGAAGCACCCGCTCGGGACCTCGGTTTCGGTCGTCTACCCCGACGGCTCGGCCAGCACGGTGCCGGTCGGGCTGGTCTATGGGCCGCGCGGGTCGTTCAACGGATTCCTGCTCGACACCGCGATGTGGTCCGCGCACGCGAATCAGGTCACGGACACCTCGGTGATCGTGAAGCTGGCGCCGGGCACGTCGATCGCGGCAGCGCGGCCGGCGATCGCGGCGGCGGTGGTGCCTTACGGCAGCCCCGATGTTCAGGACCGTCAGCAGTACGCCGACGCGCAGGCCTCCGGGGTGGACGTGGTGCTCACGATCTCGTACGTGCTGCTGGTGCTGGCGATCGTGATCGCGCTGGCGGGGATCGCGAACACGTTGGCGCTGTCGGTCCACGAACGTACGCGGGAGCTCGGGCTGCTGCGCGCGGTGGGCCTGACCCGGCCGCAGACCAGGGCCCTGGTCCGGTGGGAGTCGCTGCTGGTGGCGCTGTTCGGGACGCTGGGCGGCGTCGCGCTCGGGACGTTCCTGGCCTGGACGCTGGTGCGCGCGGCGGGGAGTTCGACGGCGATCGCCTTCGAGGCCTCGCCGACGACGCTGGCGCTGATCCTGGCGGCCGGGGCGGTCGCGGGGGTCGGCGCCGCGGCTCGGCCGGCGCGGCGGGCGGCCCGGTTGGATTTGTTGGGGGCCATCGCGCAGGAGTGACAGGCGCTGTTGGGCCGCGGGCGGACGACGCGGGGGACGAGGCCACGGTCGGCGGGCGCGGAGGGGGCATCCGCGGGCCGGCGGCCAAAAACGAGTCGGGGGGGCCCCCACCCCGGGCCCCCCCCGCCACAACAACCCCCCACAACAACATGAGAAACCCCGGCCACACACCAGCCCCCCCCCCCCCCCCC